>NZ_JCBANH010000025.1:0-72707 GCF_059760925.1 Achromobacter sp. 1011791174 | reverse complement strand
CACGCCAGCCCCCGCATCCGCCCCCACCAACCATCCACCCGCAGCAGCCGGAGCCGCGCCATCGGCGGCGCCCGGCGTGTCAAGGCAGGCTCCACGACAGCTGCACCACGACAGGAAAGGCCAGCACGATGAAGGTGCAGGGAAAAATGCAGCCGATCAGCGGCAACAGCATTTTCACCGGCGCCTGCAAGGCCATCTGCTCCGCCCGGATCCGCCTGTCGTCGCGGCCATGAGCGGCCAGCGTGCGCAGCACCGGCCCCAGACTTGCGCCCAGGGCCTCTGCCTGCGCCATCGCCACGGCCCAGTGGGCCGCCAGGGTGCTGCCGCTGCGCCGGGCCAGCAGCCGGATCGCGACCGCTTGCGGCACGCCGGCGCGCATCTCGACCAGCGCGCGGTCCAGCGCGTCACGCAGCAGGCCCGGCGGACCGCTGCGCGCGGCCAGTTGCAGCGCCCCCTGCACGCTCATTCCGGCTTCCACGCACAGGACCATCATGTCGAACACGAAGGGCAGGCCGCGCTCGATGTCGCGCGCAAGGCGGGCTGCCCGCCTGCGCGTCCGCCCCACCCCCAGCCATCGCAATGCCAGCCACGTCAGCCAGCCCGCGCAACCCGCTGCGACGGCCGTTGCGACATCAGGCGGCATGTCTGCCTCGGAGCACGGAGCGGCGCCTCATGCATCGATCCTTGCGATGCGCCGGATCAGCACCACGCCAGCGGTCTCCAGCGCGGCCAGCAGCGCCAGCACGCCCCAGCCGGCCGGTGTGCGCCACAGCAGGTTCATGATCGCCGGTTCCAGCAGGTAAAGCACCGCCAGCAGCAGCACCGGCAAGGCGCCGACGATCCAGGCCTGCATGCGCCCCTGGGACGTCAGCGCCCGCAGCCGGGCCTGCAACTGCGAACGGGCGCGCAAGGTGTCCGCGATGCGGTCCAGCGCCTCGGCCAGATTGCCGCCGGATCGCGTGGCGATACGCAAGGCCGCGGCGGTCAGGGCGGTTGCCTCGGACGGCACCCGCTGTTCCAGCCGGGCCAGCGCCTCATCCCAGGGGATGCCCAGCCGCTGCTCGCGCAGCAGCAGGCCAAGCTCCTGCGACAACGGCGCCTCGCCGTTCTCGGCCAGATGGCGCAGTGCCGTGTTGAGTGCGGCGCCGGCGCGCAGCGAGGAACTCAGCATCGGCAAGGCCACGGACAGCTGCCGTTCGAACATGCTGGCGCGCCGGCGGATCCGAGCCCGGTGCAAGGCGCTCAAGGGCCATGGGACAGCCCGTGCCGCTCGACGCCGGCGCGCTGCCAGCATCCGCCCTGCCAGCAACGCGACGCAGAACATGGCCAGTCCGGCCGCGATTCCGGTCATGGCCGCTCCGCCATGCCTCGGCCCGGACGACTCGCGCCGTCGACCGCCTCGGATGGCGGCGCCTGAAACCAGGCAGGGTCGCACAGGCCTCCGATCTCGTTTCCAACCCGTGCGAAAGCGGGGAACACGCCGCAAGCCACGAATCCCTGCCGGCGATCGAAACGGAACAGCTCCTGCAGCTGGATGCGGCCGCTTTCGATGCCGGTCAGTTCGACGATGGACGTCACCAGGCGCCGGCCATCGGCCAGGCGCGCCGATTGCAGGATCAGGTCGACGCTGGCGGCGATATGCTCGCGCACGGCGGCCAGAGGCAGATCCAGCCCGGCCATCAGCACCATGGCTTCCAGGCGGGCCAGCGCATCGCGCGGCGAGTTCGCGTGCAACGTGGTCAGCGAACCTTCGTGACCGGTATTCATCGCCGTGAGCATGTCGAACGCCTCGCCGCCGCGGCATTCGCCGACGACGATCCGGTCCGGCCGCATGCGCAGCGCATTGCGCACCAGTTCGCGAATGTCGATCCTGCCCTTGCCTTCCGCGTTGGGCGGACGCGCCTCCAGCGCCACCCGGTGCGCGTGTTCCAGGCGCAGCTCTGCGGCATCCTCGATGGTGATCACGCGCTCGGCGTCGGGAATCTCGTTGGACAGCACGTTCAACAGCGTGGTCTTGCCGGACCCCGTGCCGCCCGAAACGATCAGGTTGCGCCGGGCTCGCACGCCGAACGCCAGGAAGGCCGCCATGGCCGTGCTCAACGAACCGCCACGCGTCAGCGCATCGAGCGTCAGGCTGCGCCCGGGAAACTTGCGGATCGTCAGGCTCGCGCCCCGGATCGCGGCGGGCGGGATGATGGCGTGCATGCGCGACCCGTCCGGCAACCGGGCGTCGACCATCGGCGCCGCTTCGTCGATGCGGCGGCCCAGCGGCGTGACGACGCGATCGATCGCCCAGCGCACGGACTGCTCGCTGGAAAACGCGGCCGGATGGCGGTACAGGCGACCTTGCCGCTCGACATAGATCTCGTCGTGGCGGTTCACCATGATCTCGGTCACATCGGCGGCGGCCAGCAAGGGTTCCAGCGGCCCCAGGCCCACGGCCTCGTCCAGCACTTCCTGGCATAGCGCGGCAGGGTCGACGCCCGCCGGCATGTCCTGATCGTCGGCGACGATCTGCGTCAGCAACCGCCCCGCCTCGGCGCGCAAGGCGCTATCGCTGACGCCGGCCAGGTCGCGCCGCCGCAGGTCCAGCGCTTCCAGCAGCGCGGCATGCAGGCGCCGGCGATGCGCCAGCCTGGATGCGAACGCCGACTCGAGCAGGATGTCGGTTTCGCGCGGCAGCGGCGCCGCGCCGGAATGCGGCCCTGCCGGCGTGGCCACAGGCACTTGCACGTCAGGGACCGCGCCACGCGACACCCGCAGGCGGCATGGCCCGATGAAGATATCGTCCTCCGGCAGCACGGCCGCCAGACGCTCCACTCTGGCGCCGTTGAGCAGGGTTCCCGACAGCGAATCCAGGTCTTCCAGCAGCACGCCCGTCTCGACGGCGCGCAGCCACGCGTGCCTGCGCGCCACGCGCCAATGGGCAATGCGCAGCCCGCAAGGCGCCGCGCGTCCCACCAGCACCGGCGACGGCAGGCTCATCCGGCGCGGCGCGGCATGGGGAAAGTTCAGTTCAATATCCAGCACGGCATCACTCCTGGTTGTGCGGCGCACGCACGGCAGCGGCGTCCGACCATTGGGACCCGGGGCCGCGGTAGGGGTCCCACCCCGCCGCCGGGTCAGGGTCGGCGGCCAGGGACGAGGTGCCCAGACGCGGGGGGTCGGGAAACGCCGCGTCGAGCAGGTCCCGGCCGCGTCGCGCCCGCTCGGCCAGGCCGGGATCCTGCGCGGACACGATGCGCGGCGTCACGAAGATCGCCAGCTCGGTTTCGCGCAACTGATAGCGACGCGACGCAAACAAAGCCCCCAGCACAGGCACGTCCAGCAACCCTGGCAAACCGCTCACGTCCCGGCCCTGCTCGCGCGACAGAAAGCCACCGATGACCAATGTGCTGCCGGATCGGACATTGAACTCGGTGGACGCGCGGCGCATGCGCAGCGCGGGTCCGCCCGGCAGGTTCAGGCTGGTGTCCACCGAACTCGCCTCGACTTCGATCAGTGAACGGATCACGTCGTTGCGGTCAATGCGCGGCGTGATCTTGAGCGATACGCCATAGGGTTTGAACACCGTGGCGTTTCTGCCATTGGCATCCGTGGACACATAGGGCAATTCGCCGCCAGCCAGAAAGGTCGCGCTGGCGCCGCTGCGCGCCAGCAGTTGGGGCTGGGCCAGCATGACCGCCTCGCCGCGCTGCGCCAGCAAGGCCAGGCGCGCCGACAGCAGCGCATTGACGCCAAAATAGCCGGCCGCGTTGGAAACAGGGCCGTTCGTGGCGACCGGCGATTCGCCGGGCCGCTCCAGACGACTCGTGGAGCCACCGTCCCAGGCCAGCCCGACATTCACCCCGCCTTGCGTCAGGCCATCCCACTTCAGGCCGAACTCACGCAGGCGCGAGGTCGGGATCTCCACGACCTGCACGTCCAGCAGCACCATGCGGTCCCAGCCGACCTGTCCCGTGAGGTCCAGCACTGACGGATAGCGCTCGGCCAGCGCGGCGATGCGGGCGCGGTCCTGGTCGGACAGATCGTCGCCTTCGATGACGATGCTGCCGCCGACGTGCATGCTCCGGGCCGACGGAATGCGCGCGAGCAGCGCCTCGACCTCGGCACGTTGGCGCGCCACGCCTGCCGGCACGACTCTGAACGCATAGGCGCTGGGCCGTCCAGCGTCCGTCCAGACAAGCACCGAGGACTCGCCCTCGGCGCGGCCGAAAATGACGATTTCCTGCCCGTCGGCGTCGGCCGCGCGCAATACCTGTCCGTTGCCGACCGCCACGCGCCGCACGCCCGGATGGGACAGCACCCGGCTTTCCCCCACCTCCAGTTCCACCAGGATGGTCTGCGCCTGAACGCCCGCCAGGCAGCCACACAGACCCAGCATGGCGGCCAGCCGATAACGGTTCAGCGCCATGTCGCACCCCCGTCTGCCCCGACGCCGTATCCGTCGCCCGCACCGCGCGGCGCCCGGCCGTCCAGCCGGTCTCCGTAGAGGATGACAACGCCGCCCGCCGGAGGGGATTCGGCGGGCATGCCCTGCAAGGCGGCCGGATCGGCCTGATCCTCGTCGCCCACGGCCACCGCGTCGTCCCGGTGACGCAGCATGGCCGTCAGGATGCCTCCCTGTCGGGCAGCGACGAAGCGCAGGGCATCCTCGGGGCGGACCGCCAGCATGGCGTTCGCCGTGTCCGGCGCGCCATCGTCGGCCGGCGCGCCGACGGACAGGACCCGGGCCGCCAACAGCACCGGAGCGGCGTTGCGCTTGCCGTCGTGGACAAAGGATGCGTAGACGTCGACGCTGTCGCCCACGCGCAGCCGGCCAGCCAACGGCCCGAGATCGGCGACGGTCACATTCAAGGCGCGCATTCCTGCTGGCAATGCAAGCTGCGCCGCAGGCGCCGTCGACGCCTGCCCGGCGGGTTGGCCCAGCAGATGTGCCGGCAGGATGATCTCGCCCGCATCGATATCCGCTGACAGCACCGCGCCCAGCAATGCTTGCGCCGCCAGCGGATCCAGGCTGGCACGGGGCGCCCAGGCCGCGGGAACCTGCCGTCGCTGCAGGTGCGATTCGTCCAGCCGCGTGCCCGCCGCCAGGTCCTCGGCCGCGACCAGTCGTTCGACAACGGGCGCGTTGGCCGCCACCGGCTCGGGCTCGCCTTGTCCGACATGTTCGCGCACCGCCCAGGCCGTGGCCAGGGCCGCTGCCAGCGCCAGCCCGTAGGCGCCAAAACGGCGCCACGCCCGCATCAACAGGGTTTTCATCGTGTCCAGCTCCTGATCCATATGCCGCTGCCCTGTTCCACCGGGGTCGCGGTCCATTGCAATGCCGCGTCGTCCCGTTCCCAGCGCTGCGCCGCGCCTGCCGGAACTCGCGCGGCGCGCCAACCCGCGTCGCGCAGGCGACGCTGCGCCAAGGCCTGCGCCCGACGCGGGGACAAGGCGCTGCGCCAGATCTGTTCCCGCACGCGGCGGCCGTCTTCATGGATTTCAAAATCCAGCTTCAGGCTCGCGTCCGCAGGCAGCCACGCGGGCGGCACAAAGGCGGGCGGCACAAAAGCGGCCGGCGCGCCAAGCCGGACCTGAGAAATGCTGCCGACGGTACGCCGCGCTCCCACGGCTTCCATCTGCGCCACCCATTGCGCGTCGCCCACCTTTCCCGACAGCAAAACCTGTCCAGGCAACACATGTAGATCAACAAGGGCGGGCTGCTGCCCGGACAGCGAACGTATGAGTTCCGGCACGTCCTGCGGCGTGTCGAACACGAGCACGCCCGCCGGCTGGCCATACAGCCAGAGACGGTCGGCCAACCACTGCCGCCGGGCACCGGCGGCCAGCTGCAGGTCGGCAGGCGTTGCGGGCCGCGTAACCGCCAATGCCATGCCATCGGTGACGAGCCCGCGAGTCGCCGCATCCGGCCACAAGGCTTGCACGGTCTGGGCGCCCGCGCGGGGCAACGCGCCAGCCGTCAAGGCCAACGTCGCGGCCAGCGCGCGGCGGCATATTTCAGCCACGGAGCCGAAGCGTGACGCCGCGCGTGCGCCGCCCCGTGCGCAGGATGTGGCAAAGAACGGGGACAGGAGTAACCTCACGGCCGCCCCCCATCCGCGAACAGGCTGTCGGCCGTTGCCACGTCATGCCATGCCGCGAGCCAGTCCATGGACAGCGCGGGCCGGCCCCAAGGGGACTCGGCCGTCTCCAGCAGTTGACCCATGGCGCGCGCGCGTTCCTGCGAA
The DNA here is from genome assembly GCF_059760925.1 of Achromobacter sp. 1011791174. NCBI lineage: Bacteria > Pseudomonadati > Pseudomonadota > Betaproteobacteria > Burkholderiales > Alcaligenaceae > Achromobacter > Achromobacter sp. 1011791174. Next base: position 66,474 of record NZ_JCBANH010000025.1, on the reverse strand, counting down.
ACCTGCGATACCCGCCGCCACGACAGGCTCGCGGCGCCGACACGACGCTGCGCGTCCGCATCATCCCGTGCATGTCCCGCCCCGCTCAGCACCTGGACCTGGCGGCTGATGCGCAAACCGGAAAACGGCGGTGGCATAGCGACCGTCGTATCGGCGCGCACCTGCACCAGCCGGGCCTCGCCCAACCAATCGTTGCGCATGGACTGGCTCGCGGCGGACGCGGATCCGCCGCGAGCCACCTGCGCGACGCCGCGCAGGGCCACGCCATTGCGCACGTCGTGCAAGGACATGGCCTGCCCGCGCGCGGCGGTCATGGCGGCCTTGCGGCTGGAATTGCCCAGCTGCATGGCCGCAAGCTGCGCCCGCCCCAGGCCCAGCGCGGCGTGCAGCAACAACGTCAGCAAGGACAGCAACAGCACGGACTCGATCAAGGCCTGCCCGCGTTGCGCGGCAAGCGGAAGGCACACGTCCCTCATGGCCTGCCCTCCTGGCCTTCCTCCGCAGGCCCGGCAGCAGCCAGCCGGGCCTGCCAATACGGGCGGAACAAGGTGGCAAGCTCGTCTCGCCCATCCGGGCTCGGCGACGGCCGGACGAAATAGGTCTGCGCCGTGCTGGACGCCATGATGGTCCGGGCATGCGGATTGCCCGGCCGCGCCGTTTCCGGCACGCCATTCGGCGCCAGGCGCGCCTGCACAGTGAAACTCAAGGGAAGCCCCCGCCTGGACCGCGCGATATCGTGGTACGCGGGCAGCCCCGAGCCGGCCGCTTGCCGCCCCTGGGCCATGCCGTAGGAATTCGCCAACGGATTGCCCGTCCCGGCCACAAGGTCCCAGCCCGCAAAGGCCTGCACCCAGCGCCAGAAGTCCTGTTGCGAGAAGTCCGCCGGTGGCGCGTCCGCGTAGCGCAGACTCGCGGGCGGCGGGCTGGCGCCATCGAGCGCGATGCCCCAACCCATTGCGTACTCGCGAAAATAGCAGCCGATCCATCGATTGCTGCGCAGGGCGTGGAAGGACTGCGTGTCGACTGCCGCCCAACGGCCGTCCGGCCCCAGCCACGTTGCGCCGCCGCGCCGCAGCTCGTTGCGCAGCGATGGGCACGACGACAGCACCGCCGTCGCGCCACTGCGGGTGGCATCGCGAGACGCAAGGAAACCGTAGCGCCGCGCCGCCGCCCGCGCGGCGTCGGCCAGGCCGGAGCCGGAGCCGGGCGCGATGCGTTCGATGAATCCCGCCGCGCTGTCATCAAGCACGCGCAGGCTCAGACCGGCCAGCGGCGTGTCGACGGCTTCGACCGTGTGCGTCCCATCCGCTTGCTCGCCAGAAAAACTGGCATGCAACACCCGCGACATGATGCGGTCGCGCTCGGCGATCAGGTCGCGGGCCTCGGCCGCCGCCACATCCGCCAGCACGCCATGCACGACGGCGTCGTGCCGCGCCAGCGCATCCGCCAGGCCTGCCTCGGCGCCGGGCAGGCCTTGCATGTCGCGATAAGCCTGCCCGGCGCGGGCGCCGAACAGATTACCCAGCAGACTGGGAGGCGGGTTGCGGCGTCGGGCCTGCGCCTGCGCGCTATCGAGGTAGCGCGCCGACGCGGCCAGCGTGACCAGGTGCGCCATCGCAACCTGATGCGCGATCTGACTGCGATTGGCATAGGCGATGGCATTGAGGTGGCGCGCCTGCAGCAGCGCGCCGCTGTACGCGGCCGCGTCCACGGCGTGGGTCAGCCGGACGCGCTGCTCGATGATCCTGCCCAGCCTGTGCATGGCGACCAGCGCCGCGACGGCGCCGGCCAGCAGGACGAGGCCCGCGACCAAGGCCTGCCCGCGCTGCGCCGACGCATGGCCGTGGCGCGCCATCACTTGCCGCCCGCCACGTTGCCGCCATAGGCCTTGAGTGACACGGCCCGGGTTTCGCCCGCTGCCTTCTGCGCGGCCTGCCGCCCCGCGCGCAGCGACGCGCTGCCGTCTTCGCCGGACAGCTCATGGGCCATGGCCGCGACCTGCGCGCGCACCACCTGGCCGAAGTACTGATAGACCGCGATGGCCGCCACCGCCACCAGGGCCACGACGATGATGTATTCGGTCATGCCCTGGCCCGCCTGCCGCTTCAAATTGCGCCGCATTTCCGTTCTCCGACACTGTGTAGGGATCCACAGTGTCGGCGGCGCGCGAACGCCCGACCATTCGCGCATGCCGAGACGGACAAAACCGGCCCGCTCGCCTTGACAGCAGCAATCCGGGCTGCCGCCGCCAGCCGGCCACGGCCCGCGCCCCGCCATATGGGGACGTGTAACACCCTGATTTTCTGGGGTTTTCCCTATTGCTGGCCACCACCCCCGGCAGTAGATTGGACTCGCCGGGCTGTCTGACACCCATCGTGTGCGAAGCCGGGCAGGAGCGCCTCAGACTCATCCAGAGCTGGGGCGCTCTTCCATTTCGGGGACGCCATTGCGCCGCATGCCGGTGCCTCTGCCCCGGCCGGCCTCAAGCCTGTCGCTCGGGATCCGCGCGCCAGACCCGCCAGCTTTCTATCGTGGCCACCAGCGCGCCGCCGAGGACCACGGCCAGCAACAGTGCGTAGCCGTGCGCTTCATCCACGATGGGCAAGAGCGCCAGTCCGGTCAGGCTGCCCAGGAAATAGATGTGGCCGAGCATGCGGTTGGCCCGCTCCCAGGCCAGGCGGCTGCGCCGAGTCCAGTAGACGCGCAGGCCCACCCACGGATTGGGCCCGGCCTTGCCGAGCAATGCGCCCACGACCAGGACTCCCACCCATGCCAGCACCAGCCCCCAACGGGCGATCCAGAGCGGGTCCGCGCCCGGCTGCACCCGGCCCAGCCCCAGCGCCGCCAGTAGCGCGGTCACGAACGCAAAGCCCAGCGCCGTGCAGACGCGGGCCGCCACCAGTGACTTGCGGGTGCCGGCCGCCACGTCAGCGCGCGCCAGCAGGCGCTTCATCATGCGCTCCAGGCCCAGCGTCAGGACGGCGAAGCCCAGCAGGACGCCCGCGGCCTCCAGCCTGCCGCCCCAGCGGTCGACATTGCCGTGCATGTCGAAGTGCATGGGCAACGGCCCCTGCGGTCCGAACAGGGCGATGTACCCGGCCAGGCCGACCTGCGCCGCGACCAGCGCATAAACGCCCTTGCCCAGCAGGCCGTCCGATGATTCCACGCTTTTCATGATGTTCCCGGTTTCCTGGTCTTGGACGCCCGCGCACCCGGGCGCCCCGCTCCCGCCAGATCCAGCAGGAACGCCAGCGCATCCTCGAACGCGCCGGAGACCAGCCGATAACGGACCGAGGTGCCGGCGCGCTCGGCCTCGATCAGCCCGGCATCCTTCAAGACGGCCAGATGCCCGGTGATGGTGGGCCAGCTCATGTCGAACAGCCGGGCGATATCGCCGGACGCCATCGGCCCGGCGCGCAAAGCGGCGATGATTTCCCGGCGGATGGGGTTGGAGAGTGCCTTGAAAGTGTCGTTCATTTCGGAAAAATATTAATTTGGAAAAATCCTAATTTCAAGACGCAAGGCCATCGCGATTACAAAATCCATACAGAGTCCGCCAATCCCATCACGAATGCCTGGCTAGCATGGGGGCTGCACACCCCCCACCCGACTACCCATGCCAGCCAACCGTCCGTCGGCAGCCTTGGCGCACATCAGCATGGACGCGCAGCGCACGCCGGCGATCGACGCCTTGCGGGGCTGCGCCGTGCTGTGCGTCGTGCTGCTGCACATCCAGATCCACATGCCGCAGGAGCAGAGCCTGCTCGCCAGCATGCTGCCCCAGACGCTGTTCAACATCGTGTTCCGCAGCGGTTACTACGGCGTGATCATCTTCTTCGTGATCTCCGGATTCCTCGTCACGCGCTCGGCGCTGGAACGCTGGGGATCCCTGGATGCCGTGCCCTGGCGCGCCTTCCTGCTGCGGCGCGCGGCGCGCATCTATCCCTGCCTGCTGCTGCTGCTGATCGTGCTGGCGGCGCTGCACGGGCTGGACGCGCCCGGTTTCGTCATCGAGACCACCAGCCTCGCGCGCGCTGCGCTGGCCGCGCTGGGCATGCACCTGAACTGGCTGGAGGCCCGCTCAGGCTATCTGCCCGCCGCCTGGAACGTGCTGTGGTCGCTGTCGGTGGAAGAGGCGTTCTACCTGGCGTTTCCGCTGCTTTGCATGCTGGCGCTGGCGACGGGAGAACGGCTGCTGAAGCTGACGCTGCTGCTGTTCGTGGCGCTGGGGCCGTTCGCCCGCGTCGCCTTCACCGACAACGAGATCTGGGCGGACCACTCCTATCTTTCCTGCCTGGACGGCATCGCCATCGGCTGCCTGGCCGCGCTGTACAGCGCCCGCGCGCGCCATGTGCCGACCCGCCTGTTCATGCTGTGCGGCGGCGTCCTGTTCGCGCTGGTGTTCTTCCTGCGCAAGGCGACCTACGCGCTGGGACTGACCGGCGCCGGCCTGAACGTGACGGCGCTGGAAATCGGCGCGGCTTTGCTGCTGATCGCCTGGAGCCGCCGCAGGCCGAGCCTGGAGCCGCCCGGGCTATGCCTGGCGTTCCTGCGCTGGATGGGTGTGAACAGCTACGAGATCTATCTGACGCACATGTTCCCGGTGATGCTGCTGGCCTCGGTGTCGTGCCGCAACGCCATCGCGGCCGACGGCTGGTGCTCGGCCGCGCTCAGCGCCAGTGCGGCGCTGGCCGTGCTGCTGTCGGCGCTGCTGGGCAGCCTGGTCGCGCGCTACTATTCCACGCCCATGCGACGCCGGCTCACGCAGCTGACCGGCGGCCTGCCCCGACGGCGTCAGGCGCGGATGCGCGCCTGAACCCTTGCCACCGCGCTACGCGACCGCCACGCCCTCCCTCTGCCCGAACTGGCGGCGGTATTCGGTGGGGCTCACTCCCATCTTGCGGCGGAAATGATGCCGCATGGTCATGGCCGTGCCCAGCCCCGTCCGCGTGGCGATCTGCTCGATGGACAGCCCCGTGCGTTCCAGCAGCTCGCGCGCGATATCCAGCCTGGCCCGCACGATCCAATCGGCCGGCGTCATGCCCGTGGCCGCCTGGAAGCGGCGCAGGAACGTGCGCTCGCTCATGGCGGCGCTCGCGGCCAGATCGGCGATCCGCAAGGGCTGGTCGATACGCGCGCGCAGCGCATCGAGCACCGGGGCCAGCGAACCGCCCTCTTCCTGGTCGACCGGCGACTCCACGAACTGCGCCTGACCGCCCTCGCGATGCGGCGGGATCACCAGCCTACGCGCCACCTGGTTGGCCCTGGCCGGCCCGTAATCGCGACGCAGCAGGTGCAGGCACAGATCCAGGCCCGCCGCGCTGCCCGCCGACGTCAGCAGCTGCCCCTCGTCCACATACAGCACGTCCGCATCGACCTGGATGCGCGGATACCGGCTGCGCAGGGCATCGGCATAGCGCCAGTGCGTGGTCGCGCGCTTGCCGTCGAGCAAGCCGGTCGCCGCCAGCACGAAGGCCCCGGAACAGATCGACAGCAGGCGCGCGCCGCGCGCGTGGGCCAGGCGCAAGGCGTCGATCACGGCGGCCGGCACCGGCTCGTCAGCGCCGCGCCAACCCGGAACGATGATGGTGCCGGCCTGCGCCAGCCTGTCCACCCCGCCATCGCTTTCCATGATCAGGCCGTATTGGCTCCTGACCCTGCGCCTGCCGACGGCGCAGGTTTCGAAGCGGTACCAGTCGGCGCCGAACTCAGGCCGGGGCAGGCCGAACACCTCGGCCGCGCATGAGAATTCGAAAACGCACAAGCCGTCGTACACCAATGCCGCGACCAGGGGATTCAGCGGTTTCCGGGGCAATTTCGGTTTTGGCATGATTTGATCGATAAATGGCGAATCCGCCAATTGTCCGCTCATGCGCGGCCGACAACAATAGGGCCTGCGCGCGCTTGCGCATTCATCCCGAACCAGGAGCCCCAACATGCCAGTCAATGCCGTGACCCAGATCCCCGCCGCCCCCGCCGATGAGGCCATCCGGCATTTCGAGGCTGCGTTCCGGTTCGAGACGGATTGCTGGGACACGCACGAGGCGCTGAGCCAGCAGGCTGATCCCGGCTTCGTGCTGCTGGACGTGCGCAGCCCGGAGAACTATGCGCAAGGCCATGTGCCCGGCGCGCTCAGCCTGCCGCGGCGCAAGATCATCGCCTCGCGCATGCGGCAGCAATACGAAGCCGGCACGCTGTTCGTGACGTACTGCGCGGGGCCGCACTGCAACGGCGCGGCCCGTGCCGCGGCCGCGCTCGCGCGCCTGGGCTATCCGGTGAAGATCATGGCCGGCGGCATCACCGGCTGGATGGATGAAGGCTTTCCCCTGGAGCGGGACGCGCCGGTTTGACGCGGCGGTCACAGCAAATACAGCCGGAACGGATAGGCGTAATACAGCCGCTCGGTCCGGCCTGCCTTGCCCTGGAACTCCTGATGGATGCCGCGGCGCGCCTGGAACAGCGCGTCCATCGGCGAGCGGCCCTGGCTCAAGCCTCCAAAGAAATAGCGGATCATGAGCGTGGACGAATTGCCGGCCTCGTTGTTGATGAGGGGCGCCAGGAAATGACGGACGCCATTGCGGCGCGCCGACGCGATGAATGATTCGCTGATGCCCAGCTGGCTCGAATCCAGATAGACCAGCTTGAACCGGGACCCGTCCAGCGCGTCCGCCTCCATGTCCCGCTCGCCCAGCTCGATGACGTCATCCTCGTCCGCCGGCGCCGATCCCCAGGATGGCGTTACCGATCCGTATGCGCTGATCAGCAGGAAGTCGTAGTCCGCGTGCGCGAACATGCGCGGATCGGCCTGCTCGATGTGCAACAGGTCTGACGCCGGGAACAAGCGCTGCGCTTCGCCCGCGCCATTCTCCGGATCCGTTTCTGGATCGCGCACAATCAGGCCGCGCAGCGGTCCGCCGACGGCAGGCCCTTCGATTGCCGTGGGCGATGGCCGGGACAGGGCGAAGGCGGTCGGCTTGACCAGGAACAAGGGCTCGCCGTCCACCGGCAGCAGATCCAGCGCGAAATGCAGGAAGCGGGGGTTGATCTCGAACACCACGCAAGCCGCCTCTCTCAGGGCCGGGCGCAAGGGCCCCAGCAATTCCACCGACAGCAGCTCCAGCCTGGCATCGAACCTGGCATCCAGTCCCTGGTTGCCATCCAACGCCTCATAGACCTTCAGGAACTCCTTGGCGATGGCATTGACGGAACGCTCGCTGGTCACGGTCAGGGCGGTCTTGCCATCGCTGGCGCGCAACGCGAGGCGTCCGCCTTTTTCCAGCAGGACGATTTCCAGGCAGGAGCCCTGCGCCTGCGCCGCCGGGGCGGCCAGCGGCAGGAGCGACGCCAGCAACGCCAGCGCGGCGCGGGCCGCGCCGCGCCGCCACGGACGGATCTGCCCGACACGACGACGCATACGGAATGTCATGGCAGCCACGGCACCTGCCCGAAAAAGGGATCGTCATCATAGACAGATCCGGCGCATCGAGATGCAAGCCAACAGTCAAGATTTGAGCAAGATTTGTCAACGCGGCAGCCAGCGTTCCACACGACGGCAGGCCCGGCCTGGGTTGCGAGCGTCCCGCCGCCAGACAGCCTGCGCCGCCAACGGACAAAGCGGGTCCGGATTGCAAATTTATTCACAAATTCGGCACAGAGCCAGCCGGAACCCGAGCGCGCCTGGCAGTACGATCGCGCCACTTCGCCAGCGCCACGCGCGCATTCGTCCACCATGATCAAATTCATCCTCCGCATACTCGTCGTCGCCATCGTCAGCTTCTTCGTGGCGTACTTCATGGTGGACCGGAGCCTGAACTATTTCTTCAGGCCGCAGATCGAGAGCGTCGCCCTGCGCGCGGTGCGCGGCGAACTGCATGCCCTGCACAAGGAACTGGATGCCATCGCGCCGGCGGACCGGGCGCGCATCCTCCACGCGGAGATCGCGCCGCTGTATGGCGCCGACATCCACTTGCTGCCCCAGGAACAGGTCAGGCTGGGCGACAAGGAGCGGGACCAGCTCGCCCGCCTGGGCGTGGTCTTTCGCGAAGACAACGGCATCTACCTCTTCCCCCTGCCCGGCGAGCCGGCGCAATGGCTGCAGGTACGCCAGCCCGGCGACAGTCCGGCCGACAGGCTGCTGGCGTGGAGCGCCTGGCTGCTCCTGAGCCTGATCGTGGCCACCACCCTGTTCCTGCTGTGGGCCTTGCCGATCTGGCGCGACCTGAACGTGCTGCGCAACGCCACGCAGCTGATGGGCCAGGGAGACCTGGGCACCCGCGTGCGCCTGTCGCGTGTGGCCGGCATCCGGCACGTGGGCGAGAGCTTCAATCAGATGGCCGAGCGCATCGCCGCGCTGATCGAGAACCAGCGCAGCCTGACCAACGCCGTCTCGCATGAACTGCGCACGCCGCTGGCCCGGCTGGCCTTCGAAGTCGACCTGCTGCGGCAGGACCGCAGCGGCGCGCGCCGCGAGCATATCCTGCAGGACATGCAGGCGGACATCGACGAGCTGGAAAGCATGGTGGCGGAACTGCTGGTCTACGCGCGTCTGGAACGGCCGACGGACGACATGATGCCGCAGGAAACCATCGACGCGCGCGACTGGCTCGGCGACACGCTGGCGCAAGTCGACCACCTGGCGCAAGCGCGCGCCGTGCGTTGCGTAGTGCACGGCGATTGCCCGCCGCAGGTCCGCCTGCACCGCCGCTACATGAGCCGGGCGCTGCTCAACCTGGTGCAGAACGCGGTACGCTATGCCAGCCGCCTGGTGCATGTATCCCTGGCCGCTCGCGCGGACGGCGCCTACGAACTGATCGTCGACGATGACGGCCCGGGCATACCGGCTAGGGACCGCGACAAGATCTTCGAACCCTTCATCCGTCTGGACGAGAGCCGCGACCGCGGCACCGGCGGCGCCGGCCTCGGGCTGGCCATTGTCCAGCGCGTGGCGGCCGCGCATCATGGCGACATCAGCGTGCATGGCAGCCCGCTGGGCGGCGCGCGCTTCATCCTGCGCTGGCCTGCGCCCGAGGCGCGGCGCGCCGAATCGCAGCGCGCCGCCTGACATGCGCTGTCCCATCCGAAGACCTGGCCGCTCACCGCAGCCAACGGATCCTGGCCCGCTCACGAGGCCGGCCGTTCCGCCTTGGCGGCGGGCTCCATGATGTCGCGCGCGCCGCGCGCCGAGAACGGCTGCCACAACTGGCGCAGGAATCCGTCATGGATCCGCCCGCTGATGCCGATATCCACCGGTGGACGACGGTCGCGCGGATGATAGTAGGTGCCGAACAGCCTATCCCACAGCACCACGTTTTCACCGTAGTTGCGATTGCCCTCGGGCAGGCGCTTGGAGTGATGCCAGCGATGCAGCGGCGGCGTGCTGAAGATCCGATCCAGGAAGCCCGTGCGCACGTCGATGTTGCAATGAGTGAGCAGGCCGATGAAGGCGGTGGCCGCGCTGACCCACAGGAACACGCGCAAGGGCGCGCCCAGCAGCAACAAGGGCGTCTGACTGCATGCGATCTTCATCAGCGTGTCCACGATATGAAAGCGCCCGGTGTTGATCACCCATAGGCGGCGCACGCTGTGATGCAGCGCATGGAAGCGCCATAGCGGCCGCCATTCATGCGCGGCGCGATGCGCCACATACAGGCCCAGCTCCGCCACCACCAGCCCCAGGACCACCTGCAGGGCCATGGGCCATTGCGCAGGCCACGGTCCGGCCTGCGACGCGGCGGGTTGCAATGCGATCGCGGAGGCGGCGCCGGCCAGCGTGGCGAGATAGGCCCCTAGCTGCGCCACGCCCTTGGTGAACAAGGTATGAGCCAGATCTTCGCGCATCTCTCCGTCGTTGGCTTGCCAGGCCCGCTCATAGGGCAGGATGCGCTCGCAGGCCAGGATCAACAGGACCACGCCCAGATAGACCAGATTGAACCAGAACATCGGCGACGCCGTCGCCAGCGCGGCGCTGGTGCCGGCCAGTCCGGCGCAGAGGATGGCGGGCCACACGAGCACCCGCAGCGCCTCGCGCGCGAGTGAACGGCAACGCGCGAGGCGCAAGGCCACGACGCGAAACTTCATATCGGACTCCGGGAGAGTTCGGCCGCGACATCGGCGTCGCCAGGCTCGGGAAAATCAAGGCGAAAGCAGGCGCCGCCGTCCGGCCCGGACGCCACGGAAACTTCGCCTCCGTGGCGGCGGATGATGCGGGCCACCAGGTTCAGGCCCAGGCCGGCGCCCGTGCTGTGCGGCGACTCCTTGACGAAGGGTTTGAAGATGTCTTCCCGCCAGCCTGGCGGCACGCCGTCGCCCTGGTCGCAGACCTCGACCGCGCGAACGCCATGAACGCGCAAGGTGATGACGCCGCGACGGCCGCCGTGCTGAATGGCGTTCTGCACCAGGTTCGACACGGCCCGCTCCAGCGCGGGCCGATCCCCGGCCACCGTCACCGGCCCTGCCCCCGACTCGAATGCGATTTGGTACCCGGCGCCAACGGCCAGCGGCGCCAGCTCCGCCGTGACACCACGCACCAGCTCGACCAGGTCCAGCGGCAGCAGCGGCGCGCTGTCGCGCTCCAGCCGCTGCGCGTCGAGCAATTGTCCCGCCAGCAAGGACAGGCGCGCCGCGTCCTCCAGCAGGCGGGCGCGCTCCGGCCCGGCCGGCAAGGTCTCCAGGCGCATGTTCAGGATGGCGATCGGCGTGCGCAGCTCATGCGCGGCATCGGCCAGGAAGCGCTGGTGGCGCGCATAGCCTTCGTCCAGCCTGGCCAGCGCGCCGTTGACCGCCCGCACCAGCGCGGCGGCTTCTTCCGGCACGTCGCCCAGGGGCAGTCTCGTCTCGCGACGATCGATGTCGATGCGACCGGCCTGCTCGGCCGCCGCGCGCAATCCGCCCAGCGTGCGCCGCACCACCAGATGGGTGGCCAACAGCGTCGCCGCGAGCGTCATCAACGCGATCGGCAACACCATCTTCCACAGGACCAGGCCCGCCCCGATCAGCGCATTGCGCGCCGTGATCGAACTGGCTGGCCCCGTCAGCACGGCCACGCGACCCGCCTCGGTCTCGACCTTGCGCATCCGCGCCGTGCCGCGCGGCGGATCGCCCAGGTTCCAGCCCAGCCGCGCCTGGCCCACGCCGTCCAGCGCGCCGCCAATGGCGGCGAATTCCGGCGGCACGGGCCCATCGCGCAGCTCCCTGCCCTGGCCGTCCCGCAACACGGCCCATAGATCGGGCTGCTCGGCGCGCAGGCCGCGCAGGCGTGGCGTGTCACGCAGCACCAGCGCGCCGGACGCATCCCGCGCCACGGCCTCCTGCAGGATCTCCACCGTGTTCTCCTGCGACGAGAATTCGACCAGGTTGCCGGTGACAAACAACAGCGCCACGACCAGGATCTGTATGCCCACCTGCGCCAGCACCAATCGCCAGACCAGCCGCCGTCCCAGCGAGGCGCGGCGTCCGGCCGGCGGATCGGAAAGGCCGTCCGCCGTCATGATGCGGCAGCCTGGGGCGGCAGGGCCCGCAGCAGATAACCCACGCCGCGGATGCCGCAGATCTCCACGCCCGCCGACGCCTGTTCCAGCTTGCGCCGCAGGCGCGACACATGCGTGTCCAGCGCGTTGGACTGGATATCATCATCCAGGCTGAACACCGCGCTCTCGAGCGCGGCGCGCACCACGGTGCGGCCGGCCCGCCGGACCAGGGTTTCCAGCACCAGCAATTCGCGGCGCGGCAGTTCCAGCCGCTGGCCCGCGACGCTGGCCTCGCTGTGTGTCAGGTCGAACGCCAGTCCCCCCAGCCGGACCACGTCGGGCTGCATCAGCACGGGACGACGCAGCACGGCGCGCAGGCGTGCCAGCAGTTCATCGAACGCGAAGGGCTTGACCAGATAATCGTCCGCGCCCGCGTTCAGGCCGCCGACCTTGTCGGCCAGCTCGCCCACCGCCGTCATGACGATGACCGGCACGCCCTCTTGCCGGGCGCGCAGCCGGACCAGCAGCTCCAGCCCGTCGCCATCCGGCAGCCGCCGGTCCAGCAGCACCGCGTCGTGCTGGCCGCTGTCGGCGAGGCTGCGCGCCGCGGCCAGCGTGCCGGCGTGATCCAGCGCGATGCCATGGCGGCGCAATGCGGCCGTCAGCGCGTCGACCATGCCCGCCTCGTCCTCGACCAGAAGAATCCGCACGTGCAGTCTCCCTATCCCTAGTACCGGATCACGGGCGGCAACGCGCGGCGGCCGCGAAACAGCGCCTCGCAATCCACCGGCCGTCCCCAATGGATGCGGCCGTCCCGGCACGGATCATATGCCGGCTCGGCGCCGTAGAGTATGACCGGCCCCTGACCGCGCCGCATCAGCTCCTCGCAGTTCACGGGACGTCCCCAGTTGATGCTGCCATCGCGGCAGGGGTCGTAGTGCGGCGCGGGCACCACCACGGCCGGCGGCGGCATCACGATCACCGGCGGGCCGCCGTAGACCCAATCCTGGGCCGGCGCGGCGGCCGGCGCCAGGCAGGCGCAGGCGACAAGCAGCAAGGCCAGGCGCGACGGCCTGGAAGCAACGGTATGGGCGAATTCCTGGAGCATGGCTTTTCCCGAAACGCGGGGCGCATCCCCGCCACGGCCGCCAGTATCGAAGGGGTCGATTGCGTGAACATTGCGCGCGAACCGCCCCCGCGCGCCCTTGCGCCAGCGCCCGCAGGCTGCAAGATTCATCCCATACAATCGAGCGGCTCCGCCACGTTCGCATCGCGCCCTTCCATGCACGACGCGACGTTCCTCCATCCCCACACCTGTATAGATAGCCTGCATCCGATGAAAGCGCTATTGCTTTGCCTGACCCTCGCCGCCGCCAGCGGCGCCGCCCTCGCCCAATCCGCGCCTGCCGTGTCCCAGAAGGAAATGCAGGACACGATCGAACAGCTCAAGAAACTGCAGAACCCCGCGCCCGGCGCCAGCGCCGTCAAGGGCTGGGTGTGCCGCGACATGGAGGATGGCGGCACGCGCCTGTACATCGTGGACCGGACCGGCATCGCCCGCATGAACAAGGTCCCCAGCACGGAAGCCGCGCTGCTGGACACGACCACGCCGCTCGAACAGCTGCAGGCCTGCAAGCGGCCGGACTGACGCCGCCAGGCAGCCAACCCGGCGCGGGCGGCGCAACGCCATCATCCCGCGCCGGACGGCGGCTTCGCCCGCGGCGACGATGTCCATCGCCAGGCATTGGCGCCGGGCGAGCCTCGGGAGTAATCTGGCGTGGCATTCACGACATGCCGGAGACCATCATGTCCCGCAGCCCTCTTATCGAAGCCGGCACATCCCAGACGGGCAATCTGCTGCAGTTCCTGGCCTGGCTGTCCGAGCGCCCCCGCAGCTACGCCGACACCATGGAAGCCTGGAAAACCAGTTGCCCCCGGCTGTCCGCCTGGGAAGACGCGACGTCCAACGGCCTGGTCGACACCGCCCACGGTCCCGCCAGCGCCGGATCCATCATCGTGCTGACAGACAAAGGCCGGGCGCTGCTCGACGCCTATAAAGGCGCGTAGCACGCGGCATCGGCCGCGTGCGGTTACATCCCGTGCCACGGCAAGCAAGAATCCTTACAGTCGACCCGCAAATCTCCACTATTCCGCGCGCCGCGACGCCGCACAATTTCGTTTCGATCAACCAGGATTCACACTGATCAAATGAAATGGCTATTGGTCGCGGCGCTTTGCGCGCTCGCATCGGGCTGTGGCCTGGCCGCCGCGCCCTGCCGCGTTGCATCGGCCGCCATCAAGATTGTTCCCGTCGTCGGCCACACCGTCGCAACGCCGACGGACGCCTGCGCCGACATCATCGACTGACGGCTCCGCTCGTGCCACCGATGGATCGGCAGCGCCATTGGGTGGCACCAGGATCAGTCTGAGAATTGACATGCGGCACATGCCGGCGTCGACCCGCGCGACATGCACGCCGCCATCATCATTCCTGCTCCGACGCGCTCGCTCACATCACCAAGAACAAGCCTGCAGCGCGGCGAATGCGTGTCCGCCACGCCGAATCGATACGCGAACGCGTCTATCGTTTTCCCTCATCCATCAGTCGCCCCCCAGCACGGCGCGACGCCATCGTTACAGAAGCGGATCAACATGTAATTCCCCTGTTCGGTGAATGACAGAAGCACGGGACTAGAGTGCGTTGACCAGGCTGCCGCGAAGAGGGGACGGCACGCACTGGGCAGCTGCCGGTGGCGTCATGCCGCCGGCGGTTTCGTCCCCTGCCGCGCGCGAATGGCGATCTACCCGATAGCGATCAAAACCAAACAAGGGGAGCCACTCCATGAAGAAACACCTGTTCGCGGCCAGTGTGACCACTGCGCTCGCAGTCACCTCTGCAAGCGTTGCCGCCGAATCATCCGTAACGCTGTATGGCGTCATCGACACGGGCCTCGGCTACGCCAAGGTAAGCGGCGACTACCGCGATCCGAAGACTGGCGCGGTCAATCGCCTGGACAACAGCCATGTCGGCATGACCAACGGAACCACCGCAGGATCCCGCTGGGGCCTGCGCGGCAAGGAAGACCTGGGAGGCGGGCTGTATGCAACATTCAAGTTGGAATCGGGCTTCAACTCGGCCAATGGCACGCCGGGACAGAACAACCGGCTGTTTGGCCGCGACGCCGTGGTCGGCCTGACCAGCGCTGACTTGGGAAAACTCGAATTCGGCCGCCAATTCAACATCGGCACTCAGTACATGCTGAGCATATTCGGCGCGAACTTCGGCAACGGTTTCACGCAGTGGAACACCGGCGCGGGCCTGGGCCTGAGCGGAGCGGCTTTTGGCCGCTACGACAACATGGTGCTCTATGAAACACCGTCCATGGGCGGGCTGACCGCAGCGATCAGCTACTCGAGCAACATCGACGACAAGCGGGACGGCGAAACCGGATTCGCGACCGCGGACAATACCCGCGCCGTCACGGCGGGGCTGCGCTACCTGAATGGACCGCTCGCCGCGTTCCTTTCCTATGACCAGCTGAACGGCTCCAACAAGCTGTCACAGCCGAGCGAGCGCAACGCCACCCCTCGCTCGTACCTGATCGGCGCCTCATACGACTTTGAGGTCGTGAAACTCCTGCTCGCGTATGGCCGTACCACGGATGGCTGGTTTGGCGGCAGTTCATTGCCCGCCGGCGCCACGATCGGCAAATTCAGCGGCATACCAACCAACGCCTTCGTCGACGGCTTCAAGTCCAACTCGTACCTGGCAGGCATTTCAGCGCCGGTCGGCGCGGCCGGCAGCATGTTCGCGTCCTGGCAGCGCGCCGACGCGAACAATTCGCGCCTGACCTCCGATGACGCCACCACCAACACGTTCTCGCTCGGCTATACCTACAGCCTGTCCAAGCGAACCGCCATCTACGGACTGGCGTCCTATACCAACAACTATGCGTTCCTGAAGGACGCGAAATACACGGACGTCAGCGTGGGCTTGCGGCACGCGTTCTGACGAGCGTCGGCGCGACACGCCTGAATGCGAGCCTGAAGGCGTGACGCGCCGCTCCTGCCGATAGCCGGCCTCCAACCGCACGTCGCCTGCAATGAGACAGGTCGAGACAAACCCACGGCGTGCCAGCGGCAATCGGTCTATTTGACGGACATCCCTCCTCCGCGAAGGGACGGGAATCGTCGCAGCGCATGCCCGCGCAAGCAGGCATGCGCTTTTTTTCATTGCGCGCCTGTTGCGCACATCCGCAACGACGATGGCAGATTTGTCTTTTACACAAGAACTTCCATGCTATTTCTTGGCACAGCGCCACATCACATGGACGGACGAGTCTAAAAGAGCGCATGCTGTGGACTTGATCCCCGGCCGGTACAGCCGGGGATTTCTTTTTCCCGTCGCAATCGTCCGAACGCATCGCACCCAAAAAACGAGCCACCGCTCGCGCCGTCCTTGTCCGCAACGTCGCATGCATCGGCAGTATCATGGCCTCCCACGACAGGCGCCAGCCTGTATGCCACAGCACAGACGCCCATCTCCAGGACCCGACGCGATGACCATCATGACGTTGCTCGAATTCGCCGGCATGGATCGGCAGGCCTACGACAGACTGGGCGCAAGCCTGCAGGCGCAAGGCGCGCCCGCAGGCATCCTCTTCCATTCCTGCGGCGCGGTTCCGAATGGCTGGCGCATCGTCGACGCCTGGCGGTCGCAGGAGGACTTCGATCACTTCGTTGATGAAACCCTGTTGCCCGCGGCCCGAAGCCTGGGCATCCCCGCGCCGGCCCGGCGCGAGCACTTTCATGCCTACCATGCGGGCATGGTGGCCCCAGGGGCCTGCTGAGCGCGAATGCCCGGCATCCGCATGTGGCCGTTCCCCACGGCATGACAAAAAGAAGTCAGTTTTCTTGAACAACTCGCAAGACCGACGATCAATTGTTCACGAAACTTCAAATTTCTCGTCGACGCGATTGATAGAGTGACCGGACTGTTGAACAAATTGGTTCGGCAGCGACGCTTGCATGGACAAGGCCTCCATAGCGGAGAGAGGCTGCCATATCTGCGCCCGCATCCCGGAAGCCCGCCACGGATTCTCGATTCATCCAAGGGCGGATTGCCGTTGCGTTGCACTCATCTTTCAGTCGACAACATGAAAACCAACAATCAGAAAACAAGCAGGAAGCAATCCAGCAGGAACGGGATCTTGTCAGGCATCACTTGCCTGATGCTATTCAATGCCGCGGGCCCGGCCACCGCAAGCTCCGGTGGTACGCAAGGCGGCATCAGCGTGCACTACGGCGTCGGGGATCGATACCAGCGCTACACGTTGAACTATGAAACGCCCTCGGTCTGGACCACGCGATTCGGCGGCCGCTGGGGCCGCCTGGACCTGACGCCGGAGATCGGCGTTTCGTACTGGACCGCAGACCGCCCGCGCTCGCCCGGCCAGGCCTGGCAATTCAGCGCGATCCCGATGTTCCGATGGTGGACCAGCGAACGCTTCTACATCGAGGCCGGCGTGGGCGCCACGGTGCTCACGCGCACACGATTCTCGAATCGGAACATCGGCTCGGCGTTTCAGTTTGGCGACCACATCGGCGTGGGCTTTCTGCTGACGCCCAACAGCCGTGTTGGCGTGCGCTATTCGCATTTCTCCAACGCGGGCATCAAGCGACCGAATCCGGGACTGGATACGGTGCAACTGACATACACGCATCAATTCTGATGCATGGCCCGCATCGCCGACAAGGCGTTGCGGGCGCCGCCCTTGCGGCTTGCCGGCAAGCGCCGGTTTGATCGTCAACGGGCAATGGACTACTCTATTGCGATGATAACGATTAGATCTTCCCGCCCCGGCGAGGGCGCCCGCGTCGTCGAAATCTGGCGCCGCGCGGTTGACGCCACCCATGATTTTCTTTCCCCTGAAGACCGCCAGGCCATCGATGAAATGGTGTGCGGCTTCCTGCCCCAGGCGCCGCTGCTGCTTGCCGTGGACGCGCAGGACTATCCGCAGGCATTCATGCTCATCGACAACGGCCACATGCAGGCGCTGTTCGTCGACCCGGCCTGCCGCGGCACCGGCATCGGCGCCGCGCTGGTGCGCCACGGCCTTGCGCTGCATCCCCGGATGACGACCGACGTCAATGAGCAGAACGGCCAGGCCGTGGGTTTCTATGAAAGGATGGGGTTCAAGCGCATCGGCCGGTCGGCGCTTGATGATCAGGGCAGGCCTTATCCGTTGATTCATCTGGCGTATCAGGCGTAGCGCTGCGCTGAACGAAAATACAGTCCGAGCCACCTGCGGGTGGCTTTTCATTTGAGTCGCTCGGGGGCTGGGATGCCGTGGAAGTTTCAGCCGCGTCGGCGTGACGATTTCCTTGCGTTTCTTGTCTGGTTCCGTGATTAGAATAGTCGCATCCCGATGCCGCCGACCATCACACGGAATTCCCATGAAAGACATTCGATCTCTCACATTTGCGCTTGCTATAGCTGCCATTGCGCTTGCTGTGGCCAATCCGGCCGCGGCCGAACAGGGATGCTCGGACGGCTATAAGCCCACTCCCACGCAGAATGGAATTGAATGCCGGCCGGTTCCCGGGCTGTACAGAGGATCGGGCGGAGGAGCCGCCCCCCAGGTCCGCTGGGAGGAGCGCTGGGGCGCGATCGTCATGGATGCCGCTTCCGGGATGACCGGCATCGGCGGCAGCCAGCCCACCGAGGAAGCCGCCATCCAGACCGCCACGGCCATGTGCCAACGCAAGGGCGGCAAGAGTTGCCGCGTCGACATCACCTATTCCAATCAATGCGGCGCTCTCGCCTGGGGCAGCAACCATGCCGTCTCGGCCCGCGGGCGGACGCTGGAAATCGCATCCAAGTACGCCATTGACTCGTGCGAGAAAACGACTGGCAAGAAGTGCGAGGTCTTCTTCTCCGATTGCAGCTTGCCGGTGCGAGTCCAATAGGCAGGTCGCGCATCAATCATGGCGCGATAGCCTGTCCAGGCTTCCTGCCGCAGCCCTGAAGCCTCGGTGCCCCAGGAGCGGAAGAGGCACCTTTCCGGACACAACAAACGCTGGAAAAGAAACAGCCGCCATCGCTGGCGGCTGTTTGCTCCTGATAAATCAGGAGTTTCTTGGTAGGCCCCCCGAGAGTCGAACTCGGCACCAACGGATTATGAGTCCGCTGCTCTAACCAGGCATGAGCTAGAGGCCCAGGAAACTTACTGCCCTTCCAGGAAGCTCTTCAGCTTGTCGGCCCGGCTGGGGTGACGCAGCTTGCGCAGTGCCTTGGCTTCTATTTGGCGGATGCGCTCGCGGGTCACGTCGAATTGCTTGCCCACTTCTTCCAGGGTCTGGTCGGTGCTCATTTCGATGCCGAAACGCATGCGCAGGACCTTGGCTTCACGCGGGGTGAGAGAGTCTAGCACTTCCTTGACCACGTCGCGCATGGAGCCGTGCAACGCCGCGTCCGAAGGCGCCAGCGTCGAGGTGTCCTCGATGAAGTCGCCCAGGTGCGAATCGTCGTCGTCGCCGATCGGCGTTTCCATGGAGATCGGTTCCTTGGCGATCTTCAGGATCTTGCGGATCTTGTCTTCCGGCATGTCCATCTTCTGCGCCAGGGTCGCGGGATCCGGCTCGGCGCCGGTTTCCTGCAGGATCTGGCGGCTGATCCGGTTCATCTTGTTGATCGTTTCGATCATGTGAACCGGGATACGGATGGTGCGCGCCTGGTCGGCGATGGAGCGCGTGATGGCCTGACGGATCCACCACGTGGCGTAGGTCGAGAACTTGTAGCCGCGACGGTACTCGAACTTGTCCACGGCCTTCATCAGGCCGATGTTGCCTTCCTGGATCAGGTCCAGGAACTGCAGGCCGCGGTTCGTGTATTTCTTGGCGATCGAGATCACCAGGCGCAGGTTGGCCTCGGTCATTTCGCGCTTGGCCTTGCGGGCCTTGGCTTCGCCGGTGGCCATGCGCTTGTTGACGTCCTTCAGGTCCTTGAGCGGCAACACGACGCGCGTCTGCAGGTCGATCAGCTTCTGCTGCAGTTCCTGGACGGCCGGGATCTGGCGCTCAAGCGTCTCGGCGTAGGGATGGCCGGCGGCGACTTCGTCCATCACCCACTGCAGGTTGGTTTCGTTGCCGGGGAAGACCTTGATGAAGTGCGTGCGCGGCATGCCGGCACGGTCCACACACGTGTGCAGGACGGCGCGCTCGAGCTGGCGCACTTCCTCGACCTGGTTGCGCAGCGTGTCAGCCAGCTTCTCGACCATCTTGGCGGTGAAGCGGATGCCCATCAGTTCGTTCTGGATGGATTCCTGGGCGCGCACGTAGATGTCCGACTTGTAGCCGTCCTTCTCGTACGACAGGCGCATCTTGTCGAACTGCTTGCCGACTTCGTCGAACTTGGCCAGGGCCTTGACGCGCAGGTCTTCCAGCTGCTTGCTGGACATGCCGCCGGCCGGGCCGTCATCGCTCTCGTCTTCGTCGGCGCTGACGCCGGCGCCGGCGTATTCCTCGCCGTCTTCCGGGTCGACCAGGCCGTCGACGACTTCGTCGATCTGGGCCTGGCCTTCGCGCACGCGCACGACGTGTGCCAGGATTTCGTTGATGGTGGTCGGGCAGGCCGAGATGGCCATGACCATGTGCTTCAGGCCGTCTTCGATGCGCTTGGCGATTTCGATTTCGCCTTCGCGGGTCAGCAGCTCGACCGAGCCCATTTCACGCATGTACATGCGCACGGGATCGGTGGTGCGGCCGAAATCGGAATCCACGGTGGTCAGCGCGGCTTCGGCTTCGTCCTCGACGTCGTCGTCGTTGGACGCGACCGGCGCGTTCTCGCTCATCAGCAGCGTTTCAGCGTCGGGAGCCTGGTCATAGACCGCGATGCCCATGTCGCTGAAGGTGCTGATGATGCCGTCGATGGCCTCGGCGTCGACCAGGTCGTCAGGCAGATGGTCGTTGATTTCGCCGTAGGTCAGGTAGCCACGGTCCTTGCCCAGCTTGATCAGCTGCTTGAGGCGGTTGCGGCGGGCTTCGTATTCCTCGGCGGACACCGGACCGCGGGCGATCAGGTCCTTGGGATCGGCCTTGCCGCGCTTGCCGCCGCGCTTGGGCGGCTTCAGGTCGGGCAGGACTTCGCCTTCGCCGTCCATCGGATCGTCGAAGCCGTCGGAATCATTGTTGGCGTTCTTGGCCGGACGACCAGGACGGCGGCCGCTGGGGGCCGGGCGCGCGCTGCCCACCAGGTCGGCCAGCTTGTCCTCGGCCTTCTTGGCGCGGGTCTTGGTGGCCTTCTCGGGCTTATCCGCCGCGGCGGTCTTGGCGGCCTTCTTGACGGCCGTCTTCGCAGCGGGCTTGGCGACCTTCACCGCAGTCTTGGCGGGCGCCTTTTCCGCCGCCATGCTGACGGCGCGCTTGGCCGTCGTGACCTTGGTTTCAGCCGCATCAATTGCAGAGGAGGATTTGCCAGTGGATTTGGTCATAGTCGCTTCCGTGGTCGTCGCAACCCGTTCGGGCATGTTGCACCGCGCGGAGCCGCGGGAGGCTGGGCCTGCCGCGGCGGCGTTGCGGGTAAAACTGATGAACCGGCCGACTCCATGCGGCTGCGTTGGTCGCAGCGCCTGTCCTTGCGGACCCGCCTTGCGCCATGCCGGTGCGAAACCGTTGGGGCGCTTGGCATACATGGACTCATCCCGCGGGGATGCCCGGGCGTCGGGGGGGCTGCCTGCCTATAAATAGGCGACGCTTGCTTATCGGGTCGTTGCCCTTAGCAGCTGAGTAGACACAGCACCCAAACCTCGAACGCTACGCGGAAGCATCATCCGCCGAACTGCTCGATTCACCTCTGTATAGTAATTAACTGTGTAACAAGCTTGGCGCCCCTGACGTAAGCACCCGCGTTTTTCAGGCGGGGCATCCGGACTTGCCGTTGCCGCTCAGCCGCGAAAACACGTGCCAAACGCCAGACTCGCCAAACTGCACTTCGATTCTGCTTAATCTTTTCCGGCTTTACACAAGGCCCGCGAAAACCGCACATCCGGCAAACTCGGGACCCGACTGGCAACTGTCCGACAATCCGGCCCCGCAATCTTGCGCTGCTGTCCTGCCTGCTTTCCTGCCTGTTGCCCGGCGCTACGGCCCTGCCTTGAACCCTCGGATCCGTCCTGGATCCGGCCGCCCAAGCCATGCGACCGCCATGGTGCTTAGATCACATACGGCGGAAATAGATCCTGCCGCCTGGGCCTCCCGGCACTTCTGGCCAATCCGGCCCCGCCACAATCAAGGACTTATCCGCAGCCAGTGCGGAAAACCCTTGATTTTAACGTATTTAGCGTATGCCGGCACCTTTCAGCACCATCATGCGCTGATTCAGCTCCATGTAACGCTTGCGCGCCTCTTCCGTCGCCAGCCCGCCCGCGGCCAGCTTGGCCATTTCGAGCTTGGCCGAGTCGAACTCGATGCGCCGCAAGGCGTCGTCCCATTCGGTCTGGGGATCGGGCAGATCCTCCTGCGACAGCACGTCCGCGCGCAGGCCCTTGAGCACGGTGGCCAGATCCGAATCCGGCTCGGCCGCCTCCAGCAAGGCGCCCACATGGCGCGCGCCGCTGGATTGCGCCAGCATGATCAAGTCCCGCACAAGACCTAGATGGGGGCCGTGGTCGATCACTTCAAGCTGCTGGTCTCCCATAGAGTCCACCAGCTCGGGATGCGCCAGCAGCAAGCCGAGCAGGCGCTTGGCCAGCGACGGCATGGTGCGGCGGCCTTCGAAACCGCCGACGTCGTCCTCGCGCCGGCCTTTCCAATTGCCCTTGCCCTTCCAGTCGCCCTTGCCTTTCCAGTCGCCCTTGGGCTTCCATTCCTGGCGACGCTGACCGCCCTGCTGACCTCCTGGCGCACCGGCGGGCTCGCCATGGGCGCCGTGAAAATGCCCGTAATCGGTGTAATCGGACTCTTCCGCCGGAATGTCGTGAAAGTCATGGCCGGCGAAGTCATAGCCCCCATCCACGAAGCCCGTATCCGATCCCGAGGATCCGGTCGGGGCGTCGCCTGCCGGCTGCGCCTTGGCAGCCGCCGGCGCGCCGAATGGTTTGGCCGGCTGCTGCGCCAGCACCTGGGCCATTTCTTCGGGCGTGAGCTGGACCAGCTTGGCCATCTCGCGCTCGATCTGGACGCGCAGCGCGCATTCCGGGATCGCGGCCAGCAGCGGCTTGGCCTCATGCAGACAGCTCGCCCGCCCTTCGGCCTCGTCCATGTTATGGCGCGAGGCCAGCTCGTCCAGCAGGAATCGCGACAAGGCGACGGCTTCGCCCAGACAGGCCCGGAACGCCTCGGCGCCGAGTTCGCGCACATAGGAATCGGGATCGTGCTCGGCCGGCAGGAAAAGGAAGCGGATCGCGATGTCGTCGCGCAGCACCGGCAGGCAGGCCTGCAGGGCGCGCCAGGCCGCGCGGCGGCCCGCGCCGTCGCCGTCGAAGCTGAAGATGACCTTGTCGCTGGCGCGCAGCAGCTTCTTCACATGGTCGGGCGTCGTCGCCGTGCCCAGCGTCGCCACCGCGTTGGCGATGCCTTGCTGCGCCAGGCCGACCACGTCCATGTAGCCCTCGACCACGATGACCTGGCCTTCCTGCCGGATCGCCTGGCGGGCCTCCCACAGGCCGTACAGTTCCTGTCCCTTGGAGAACAGCGGCGTCTCGGGCGAATTCAGATACTTGGGCTCGCCCTTGCCGATGATGCGGCCGCCAAAGCCGATCAGGCTGCCGCGCGCATTGCGGATGGGGAACATGACCCGCTCGCGGAAGCGGTCGTAGCGACGTCCGTCTTCCGACTCGATCACCAGCCCGGCCTCGACCAGCGCCGGATCGTCGTAATTGGGAAAGACCTGCGACAGCCCATGGCGGTCGGTGCCCGACCAGCCCAGCCCGAAATGCGCGGCGATCTCGCCGGTCAGGCCACGTTGCTTGAGATAGCGGATCGCGGCCGGCGAGGCCTTCAGCAGCTTCAGGTACTGCGCCTGGGCGGCGTCCAGCACTTGCGTGTGCCTGGATTCCTCGGCCTTGCGGCGCGCGGTTTCGGCTTGCTGTCGGGGGCTGCGATTTTCTTCGGGTACCGTCATTCCCGCCGAAGCCGCGAGCGTGCGCACGGCTTCGGGGAAACTGGCGCCCGTATGCTCCATCAGGAAGGTGATGGCGCTGCCATGCGCTCCACAACCGAAGCAGTGATAGAACTGCTTGGTGGGGCTGACAGTGAACGACGGGCTTTTTTCGTTATGAAAGGGGCACAGGCCAAGCAAGTTGGCCCCACCCTTTCGCAACTGCACGTATCGCCCGACGACATCGACGACGTCGACCCGGGCGAGCAAATCCTGGATGAATGATTCTGGAATCAATAGATTCGGGAATCAAAGATCAATACAGGCGCGGGGGCAGTTGCTGGCTACGAATCCGCTTGTAGTGGCGCTTCACCGCGGCGGCGTGCTTGCGCTTGCGCTCGGCCGTGGGCTTCTCGTAGAACTCGCGCGAACGCAGTTCGGTGAGCAAACCGGTCTTTTCGATGGTGCGCTTGAAGCGACGCAGAGCGGCTTCAAACGGTTCGTTTTCCTTCAGTCGAACGATAGGCATAAAGTATTGGGCCTGCTTAAGGGGTAACAAAAGTTGATGATAAACCTGGCTTGCTTACCAGCGACGCTGCACAGGTCCAGCCTGCCGGCGCCTGCCCTGGCGTTCAAACGCCTGGCGCTGGCGCCAGTACAACCCCGGCTGGGATCTCCTGACAATCTCTCTTAACGCTATTTCAGCTGGCTGTTCCCGTTACCCGTGAGACACAGTTCACCTTGCAGTCCGGCCCCGCCAATGTTGAACATTCTTATTCGAATGCCCAAGGCGTGGCCCAAAGGAAGGGCGGAAAGCCAAGTTCGGTTTAGCGATAACCAGCGATTCTAGCACGGGCGGCCGGATTTTGACCATAGACCGGGCACAATCGGCGCCCGGCCCCGCCCTGCCGCCTCGCGATCCGGCGGCTCAGCTCTTGGAGCCCTTGCGGATCCAGGCTTCGAGTTGGTGCGGCCGCAGGCTGTCGTAATCCTCGAACGGCTGGTGAATCCAGGGATTGGTGGGCAGCTTGTCGACGTAGTAGTCCGGCGTGGCCTGAGAGTGGCCCTTCCACCACAGCACGGCGCTGCGCAATTCGGTGATCTCGGCGAACTGGTTCTTCAGGTGGTCGAAAACCTTGTTGAAGGTCATGCCGGTGTCCACCATGTCGTCCACCAGCAACACCCGCCCGGACAGGGTGCCGCGCGTGATGGTGATGAACTGGGCGATGTCCATGTCACCCTGCTTGGTGCCGGCCGCCTCGCGATAGCTGCTGGTGGCCAGGATGCCCAGGGGCACGTCGAAGATCCGCGACATCACATCGCCGACACGCACACCGCCGCGCGCCAGACAAAGAATCTTGTCGAACTGCCAACCGGATTGGTGCACCTGCAAGGCAAGCCGCTCGATCAGGCGGTTGTAGTCGTCCCACGTCACCCACAGATGGCTGTCATCATTGGTCGGCGCGCTCATAGGCGGAATTCTCCTGCATGAAAATACGAAAAGGCCGCCTGCTGGCGTGAGCTGCGGCGGCGATGTGGCGAAATCATAACCCGGCGGCCGGCGCCGCGGATATCAGGACCGGCGCGCGGGCGTCGAGCCGCGTTCCAGACAATGCCCGTCCAGCACGATGCGGCGCGGCGGCGCGGCGGCGTTTTCGACGCGGTCCAGCAACAGCATCATGGCGCTGCGGCCGATTTCCTCCACCGGCTGCTCGATCAGCGTGATGCCGCCCCCGACCATCTCCGTCCACGGCTCGTTGTCGAATCCCGCCAGGGCGATATCCTGCGGCACGACCAGGCCGGCGCGCTGCAAGGCGCGGATGACATCCAGCAGCATGAGTCCGTTGCTGGCGATCAGGGCATCGGGCCGGCCCGGCGCGGCCAGCAGCTCCGCCAGCCGGGCATCCACATCGCCCGCGCGGTGCTCGACATAGGCGGCGCGCACGGGCAGCCCCAGACGCTGCATCGCCGACTCGTAGCCCTGGCGCCGCTCCGCGCCGGTGGCGGACGCGGCGCCGAACAGGCCTGCGATCCGCCGATACCCCTGGCGATGCAGATGCTCGACCAACGCCGCCGACGCGCCGGCATTGTCCAGCACCACGCAATCGTGCAACTGGCCCTGCTCCGCCCGGTCGACCATCACTATCGGAAAACCGCGCCGCACGCGCCCGACCTGCCCGGCCGTGCGCCGCGTCGGCGCGCAGATGGCGCCGAGCACGCGCTCTTCTTCCATCAGCCGCAAGTACATCTCTTCCTTTTCGGGATTCTCGTCGGTATTGCAGAGAATCACCCGCAGGCCACGCGCATAGGCCAGATCCTCGACGCTGCGGCTGATGGCCGTGAAGAACGGATTGCGGATGTCGGCGACGATCAGGCCTATGGTGTTGCTGTGGCGCGAGCGCAGGCGCCGGGCCGCCAGGTTGGGCAGGTAGCCGGTGCGCCGGACGGCCTCTTCGACGCGGCTGCGCATCTCCGGATCGATGGCCTTGCCCGCCAGCGCCCGCGATACCGTGGCCGGCGACACGCCGGCCGCCTTGGCCACATCCTTGATGCCCACCTTCATTGGAAAACGTTTCCTGAAATAGAAAAAAACAAGCGCCCCAGGGAATCCCGATTGTATTTTCAACACCCTTTGAGATCCAGGCACTTTTTCTTCTAAAATCCAGAAAACGTTTTCCCAAGCATGGGTTCCAGGAGACAGATCATGACAACCACGCAGGTTGAATCCCTGCTGCGCCCGGATTGCGTGCGCCTGGATGCGGCCGTGACCGACAAGCGGCAGGCCATCGCACTGCTCGGACAGCTCCTGGCCGCCGGCGGCTGCACGGACGAAAGGTACGGGCACAGCATGGCGCAGCGCGAGGCCCTGGCGGATACCTTCCTGGGCGCCGGCGTGGCCATTCCGCACGGCCGGGTCGAAGACCGCCATCTGGTGCGCCGCGATGGACTGGCGGTGCTGCAGATTCCAGGCGGCATCGAATGGAACCCCGGCCAACGCGTCCGGCTCGTGGTCGGCATCGCGGCCCGCTCGGATGGACATATCGCCATCCTCAAACGGCTCACCGGCCTGATTCAGGACGAGGCCCGTCTGCGCCAACTGGCCGCGACCCGCGATCCGCAGGACATCATCGCAGCACTGACCGCCGCTGTGCCGAAGACCGCGGCAGCCGCGGAGCCCGCCACCGATCTGGAGCACAGCCTGGAATGGGTCGTCTCGTATCCGTCCGGCCTGCATGCCCGGCCGGCCTCGACCTGGGCGCAGGCCGCACAGGCCAGCGGCCTGCCGATACGGGTGCGGCACGGCGCGGACAGCGCCGACGCGCGCAGTCTGGTCGACCTGTTGCAGCTGGGCCTGACGGCCAAGGCGCGCGTGTTGTTCTCCGCGTCGGGCAGCGAAGCGCCTGCGGCGCTGGCGAAGTTCCTCGCCGTGGTCAATGGCCTGACCGCCCAGGAACGCAGCGCCGCCCAGGCGCAGGCGCCCTCCGCCGCGCCAGGCCGGACCTGGCAGCCCGTCACCGCGCTGGCCGCCGTCACGGGCGTCGCAGCCAGCGCGGGCCTGGCGGTCGGCCGCGTCCGCCGACTTGCCAGCGCCGACGCGCAGGTGCCCGATCGCCCCGCGCCGCTACTCAACGGCAAGGCGCTGCTGGAAGCCGCGCTGGCCGCTGCCCGCCAGGAAACGCAGGCCCTGGCCGATGCCACCGCCAAGCGCCTGGGCGCGGCCGATGCCGCGATCTTCCAGGCCCAGGCCGGCCTGCTCGACGACGTCGGCCTGATCACCGACACCTGCCAGCTGATGGCGGCGGGCCACGGCGCGGCCTGGGCCTGGCATGAAGCGGTGCAAGCCCAGGCCGAACGCCTTTCCGCGCTGGGCAATCCGATGCTGGCCGCCCGCGCGGCCGACCTGCGCGATGTCGGCCTGCGTGCGCTGCGGCACATGGAGCCATCGCTCGCCGGCGACTCCGAGCAGGCCGCCACGCACGGCGACCCGGTCGTGCTGATCGCCGCCGATCTCGCGCCTTCCGATACCGCCGCGTTGGATATCCGCCGCGTGGCCGGCCTGGCGACGACGCTGGGCGGCCCCACCTCGCATACGGCCATCCTGGCGCGCACCCTGGGACTGCCGGCGATCGTCGCCGCGGGCGCGGAGCTGCTGGATCTTGTCGACGGCGCGCAGGTGATCATCGACGGCGATGCCGGACGCATCCACCTGTCGCCCACCGAGGCAGACCTGGACAGCGCGCGTGCCTGGATCGCGCAGGCCGAGGCCGCGCGCCAGGCTGCCGCCGCCGAGCGTCAACTGCCGGCCAATACACGGGACGGCCATACCGTCGCCATCGGCGCCAACATCATCCGCGCCGAACAGGTCGCGTCCGCGCTCGAACAGGGCGCCGAAGGCGTGGGCCTGATGCGCACCGAATTCCTGTTCCTCGAGCGCCACGACACGCCCGGCGAGGACGAACAGTTCCACGCCTATCGAGGCATGCTGGACGCGCTTGCCGGCCGACCGCTGATCGTCAGGACGCTGGACATCGGCGGCGACAAGCAGGTGCCGCACCTGGGCCTGCCCGTGGAGGAAAACCCCTTCCTGGGCGTGCGCGGCGCGCGCCTGCTGCTGCGCCGCCCCGACCTGCTCGAACCCCAACTGCGCGCACTCTACCGCGCCGCCGCGCAAGGGGGCGACCTGTCCATCATGTTTCCCATGGTCACATCGCTGGCCGAACTGCTCCAGCTTAAGGATGCCTGCGAGCGCGTGCGCGCCGAACTGGCCGCGCCCAGTATCGCGCTGGGCGTCATGATCGAAGTCCCGGCCGCGGCGCTGCTGGCGGATGCGTTTGCCGAGCACGCGGACTTCTTCTCGATCGGCACCAACGATCTGACGCAGTACACGCTGGCGATCGATCGCCAGAACCCGGCGCTGGCAAGCGAAGCCGACAGCCTGCACCCGGCGGTGCTGCGTCTGATCGCGCAGACCGTGCAAGGCGCGCGGACGCATGGGCGATGGGTGGGCGTGTGCGGCGACCTGGCCGGCGACCCGTTTGGCGCAGCGCTGCTGACGGGCCTGGGCGTGGCGGAGCTGTCGATGGCGCCGCGCGCGATCGCCCCGGTCAAGGCGCGCCTGCGCCGCTCCGCGCTGCCCGAGCTGCAGGCCCTGGCCGCGCACGCGCAGACACTGACCAGCGCACAGGCCGTGCGCGCGCTGGACGGAGACATGGCATGAAGCTGATCACCGTCACCCTGAACCCGGCGGTCGACGCCACCGTCACACTGGACAGGCTTGAACGCGGACACGTACATCGCGCCAAGTCGATCCGGCACGATGCCGGGGGCAAGGGCGTCAACGTCGCTTCCTGCCTGGCGGACTGGGGGCTGGATGTCGCCGCCACGGGCCTGCTGGGCCGCGAGAACGCCGGCGTCTTCGAGGCCCTGTTCCGCGCCAAGCGCATCGAGGACCGCTTCGTGGGGGCCGACGGCGCGACCCGCACCAATATCAAGCTGGTGGACAGCGACGCCACCACCGACATCAATCTGCCCGGCCTGACCGCGACCTGGGAACTGCTGACTGAAGCCGAGGCCACCTTGCTGACCCTGGCCGAACCCGGCGCGCTCGTGGTGCTGGCGGGCAGCCTGCCGCTAGGCTGCCCGCCGGACCACTACGGCCGCCTGATCGCCCGGCTGCAATCCCGGGGCGTGCGCGTACTGCTGGACACCAGCGGCGATGCGCTGGCCGATGCGCTGGCCGGCCCCGCCCTGCCCTGGGCCATCAAGCCCAACCGCGACGAACTGGCCGAATGGGCGGGCCAGCCGCTGAACACGGTCAGGCACATCGCCGCGCAAGCGCAACGGCTGCGCGAACAGGGCCTGGGACTGGTGGCGGTATCGATGGGCGAGCAAGGCGCCTTGTTCGCCACGGAGCATGGCGTGCTGCATGCGCAGTTGCCAGCCACCGCCGTGGCCAGCACCGTCGGCGCGGGCGACGCCATGGTCGCCGGCATCGCCGCGGCCCTGGCCGAACAGGCGGATACCGAGCGCGTGGCGCGCCTGGCGGTCGCCTTCGCCGTCGCCAAGCTCGGGCTGGCCGGCCCCAACCTGCCCTCGGCGACCATCGTCGCCGACCTGGCCGAGCGCGTGTCGCTGCGGCCCATCTCGACTCCGGGAAACCAAGCATGAACAAGATCTGGATAGCCATCGAGGCCGGCGGCAGTGCGGTCGCCGGCGCGCTTGCGAGCGCGGCCCTGCGCAAGGCGGCCACGGAACGCGGCTGGGACTGCGATATCGAAATCCGCAACGCCGCCGGCATGCGGCAGGCCTATGCCGGCGCCGCGCCCAAGCCCGGCGATGTCCTGCTGTTGATCGGCGGCGCGCAGCCGGCCGCGCCACAGGCAGGACTGGCTCGCGGCGTGGCGGGCCTGGATGAAGCGCTGGCGGCGCCCGACCGCGTCATCGCGGCAGCGATCGCGCAGGGACAGGCTCCGGACACCGGCGCGGGCGCCCGGGCCGCCGCCCACGCGGCCGGCGCCAATGCGGCGCCCCTCTCCTCCGACGCCGCGTCCCCTGGCGCTCCTCGCGCCGGCGCCAAACGCATCGTTGCCGTCACGTCCTGCCCCACCGGCATCGCCCATACTTTCATGGCGGCCGAGGGTTTGACACAGGCCGCCCACGCCCTCGGTCATCACATCCGCGTCGAGACGCAGGGATCGGTGGGCTCGGGAACACCGCTGACGACCGAGGAAATCGCGGCGGCCGATCTCGTCATCATCGCCGCCGACCGCGAGGTGGACCGCTCGCGCTTCGGCGGCAAGCGCGTCCATGCGTCCAACACCAAGCCCGCCATCAGCGACGGCCAGGCCCTGATCGCGCGCGCCTTCGAGCAGGCCAGTCTGCAAGCCGCGAGCAGCGACGCCGCCGGCCCGACCCAGGCCCAGCCGCGCCGCGCGGGACCGTACAAACACCTGATGACGGGCGTGTCCTTCATGCTGCCCTTCGTCGTGGCCGGCGGCCTGCTGATCGCGCTGGCCTTCGCGCTGGGCGGCATCTACGCCAGCGACGAGTCCCAGGCCGGCACGCTGGCCCACGCGCTGTTCCAAATCGGCGCGCAGGGCGGATTCGCGCTGATCGTGCCGGCGCTGGCCGGCTACATCGCCTACTCCATCGCGGACCGGCCCGGCATCGCGCCCGGCATGATCGGCGGCCTGCTGGCGGCGAACATGGGCACGGGCTTCCTGGGCGGCATCGTGGCCGGATTCATCGCCGGGTACGGTACGGATTTCATGAACCGACGTATCCCGCTGCCCAAGCAGTTGCAGGGACTCAAGCCCGTGCTGATCCTGCCGCTGCTGGGCACCTTGCTGACCGGATTGCTGATCACCCAGGTGGTCGGCGCGCCGGTGGCGGCGGCGCAGACCTTCCTGACCGACTGGCTGCGCGGCATGCAGGGCGCCAGCGCCGTCATGCTGGGCATGCTGCTGGGCGGCATGATGGCCTTCGACATGGGCGGCCCGGTCAACAAGGCCGCCTATGCTTTTTCCACCTCGCTGATCGCCAGCCACGTGTATACGCCCATGGCCGCGACCATGGCCGCCGGCATGACGCCGCCGCTGGCCATCGCGCTGGCCACGCGGCTGTTCGCCAACCGCTACACCGCCGAAGAACGCGAGGCCGGCGGCGCCACCGGCATCCTGGGCCTGGCCTTCATCACCGAGGGCGCGATTCCCTTCGTGGCGCGCGACCCGTTGCGCATGATCCCGTCGCTGATGGCGGGCTCGGCCGTCACCGGCGCCATCTCGATGGCCATCGGGGCGGAATTGAAGGTGCCGCACGGCGGGATCTTCGTGCTGCCCATTCCCGGCGCGGTCACGCACCTGCTGGGCTATGTCGCGGCGCTGATCGCCGGGACGCTGGTCAGCGCGCTGGCGATCGGACTGCTGAAGCGGCCGCTGGCGGCGGCGCAACCGAAATAAGGGCTGCGCAACCGCAGTCGCCACGCGCGTGCGGCCTGCCTGGCAACACGTTTCCTCGGGAAGCGCGCAGCAATGGAAAAGCCCCCGATGAACGGGGGCTTTTCACATCAAGACCGGCGCGAAGCCGAGCCGCAACGCGGCCCGGCCGGCGTTCAGCCCTTCAGCGGGTGACGCAGGACGATGGTCTCGTTGCGGTCCGGGCCGGTCGACACCAGGTCGATGGGCACGCCGCAGACTTCGGCCACGCGTTCCAGGTAGCGGCGGGCGGCGGCCGGCAGCTTGTCGTACTCGGTGATGCCGACGGTGGATTCGCTCCAGCCCGGCAGCTCTTCCAGCACCGGTTGCGCCTGGGCCACGGCATGCGCGCCGTAGGGCAGCACGTCGCGGAATTCGCCGTTGACGCGGTAGCCGACGCCCAGCTGGATGGTTTCCAGGCCGTCGAGCACGTCCAGCTTGGTGATGCACAGGCCGGAAATGCCGTTCAGGCGCACCGAGCGCTTGAGCGCGGCGCCGTCGAACCAGCCGCAGCGACGCGGACGGCCCGTGACGGAACCGAATTCCTTGCCGATGGTGGCCAGGCGGGTGCCGATCTCGTCGACCAGCTCGGTCGGGAACGGACCCGAGCCCACGCGGGTCGTGTAGGCCTTGGTGATGCCCAGCACGTAGTCGAGCGACTGCGGACCGACGCCGGCGCCGGCCGAGGCCGCGCCCGCCAGGCAGTTGCTGCTGGTGACGTAGGGGTAGGTGCCGTGGTCCACGTCCAACAGCGCGCCCTGCGCGCCTTCGAACAGCAGGCGCTTGCCTTCCTGTTGCATGGCGTACAGGTTGCTGGACACGTCCTTGACCATGGGGGCGATGGCCGGAGCCAGCGCCATGGCCTGATCGCGCACTTCGTTGGCCGAGACGGCCTCGGCGCCCAGGTACTTGGTCAGCACGAAGTTGTGGTAATCCAGCACCTCGGCGAGCTTCTCGTCGAACAGCGAGGGATTGAACAGGTCCTGCACGCGGATGGCGCGGCGGGCGACCTTGTCTTCGTAGGCCGGACCGATGCCGCGGCCGGTGGTGCCGATCTTGCCGTCACCCTTGCGCGCTTCGCGCGCCTTGTCCACGGCCACGTGGTACGGCAGGATCAGCGGGCAGACCTCGGAGATCTGCAGGCGCGAACGCACGTCCAGGCCGGCGGCCTCGAGCTCTTCGATTTCCTTGAGCAGGGCCTCGGGCGACAGCACCACGCCATTGCCGATGAAGCAGGTCACGCCGGGATGCATGATGCCCGACGGGATCAGGCGCAGAATCGTCTTCTGGCCGTTGATCCACAGCGTATGGCCGGCGTTGTGGCCGCCCTGGAAGCGGACCACGCCCTGGACGGACTCCGCCAACCAATCGACGATCTTGCCCTTGCCCTCGTCACCCCACTGGGTGCCGATCACGACTACGTTCTTGCTCATGTTACGAATCAATATCGAGTTTCTCGGGAAATCCGGAAATCTCCCCGCGGCCCTCTTGTCGCCAAGAGGGGGTTAGTCACAGCGTTCTGACCGTCCAGGCGCCATCCTGCAGCGCCAGCTCGCGATCGCAAACGAATTCGTCCTGATCCTGCTCGTGACCGGGCAATACCTGAACGACGATTTCCCCCGACCGGCGCAGGCGGCGCACCGCCTCGGTCAGGGCGGGCTCCTGGCCCCAGGGCGCGCGCACCGCGCGAGCCCGTTCCGCCGGCGGCAGACCGGCCGCCAGCTTGCGTAAATCGAGGCTGAAGCCAGTGGCCGGACGCGCGCGGCCGAAAGCCCGGCTGACGTCGTCGTAACGGCCGCCGGAAACCAGCGCATCGCGCCAGCCTTCAGCGTAGAGCGCGAACTTCACGCCCGAGTGATAGCCATAGCCGCCGACATCGGCCAGGTCGATGCTGAATGCCGTGTCGGGCATCGCATCGGTCAGCGCCTGCAGCGCGTCCAGCGCCGCCGCCACGCCGGGCAACAGCGGCAGTTCGCGGCGCGCCTGCTTCAGCACCTCGGGCCCGCCGTACAGGTTAGGCAGCAGGCGCAGCGCGTTGAGCGTCTCGTCGCGCAGGCCGGGCGCCCGCCTGGCCAGTTCGACCAGGCCGGGCACGTCCTTCTCGCGCAGCAGCGGGAACAGCGCTTCCGACAGGCTCTCGGCCACCGGATCCGATTCCAGGATGGCCCGTAGCACGCCGGGATGACAGAGGTCCAGGCGCGGATTGCGCACGCCGGCGATGGCGACGGTCTCCAGGACCAGCTGGATGATTTCCAGGTCAGCCTCGAAGCCGGCATGGCCGTAGATCTCGGCGCCGATCTGCAGCAGCTCGCGGCTGGACAGCAGGTCCGCCGGGCGAGCGTGCAGCACGTTGCCGCAATAGCACAGGCGGGTCACGCCAGCGCGGTTCAGCAGGTGGGCGTCGATGCGCGTCACTTGCGGGGTCATGTCCGCCCGCACGCCCAGCGTGCGGCCCGAAAGCTGGTCGATCAGCTTGCAGGTGCGCAGATCCAGATCGCTGCCGGTGCCCGACAGCAATGAATCGATGTATTCGACCAGGGGCGGCGCGACCAGCTCGAAACCGTAAGTGCGATACAGATCGAGAAGTTCGCGGCGCAGTTCCTCGATGCGCCGGGCCTCGGCCGGAAGTACGTCGGCGAGGCTCTCGGGCAGCAACCAGTTACCCATGAGTGTTTACCTGAAGAACGCCTAGTGATGCATGGGCGTCGCCCAAACGAAAAGCGGCTGAGGGGCGTAAGCCCGCTCAGCCGCTGCGGAATGTTTTCTAGCTTACGCGGTATTGTACATGGTTCAGCGACGCGCGCCAGCCGCCCCGGACCGAGGCTCAAGCCGTCCCCGATTCCCGACCCGATCTGCGTGGGCCGCAAAGCAAAAGCCCCTTGGCGAGCCAAGGGGCTTTTGCCGGCCGGGGGCCGTGCGGGCTTACTTGGCCGGCACGGTCACCGGCGCCAGGGCCGCGCCCGGATCCTTCATGAACTGGAAGAAGCTGGAGCTGGGGTCGACCACCAGCACGTCGCCCGGCTTCGAGAACGAAGCGCGGTAGGCTTCCAGGCTCTTGTAGTACGTGTAGAACTGCGGGTTCTTGCCATAGGCCTGTGCATAGATCGATGCCGCCGCGGCATCGCCCTCGCCCATGACGCCCTGCGCCTTGGCATAGGCTTGGGCCACGATGACCTCGCGCTGGCGGTCGGCTTCGGCGCGGATCTTCTCGCCCTCGGCCGCGCCGATCGAGCGCAGCTCGTTGGCCACGCGGGTACGCTCGGCTTCCATGCGGCGATACACCGACTCGGAGATCTCGGGCGCGAACTCGATGCGGCGCAGGCGCACGTCGACGACCTGCACGCCCAGCGGCTCGGCGCGCTTGGCCACGTTGGTCAGGATTTCGGCCATGACCTTGTCGCGCTCGGACGAAACGACGTCACGCACGGTGCGCACGTTGACCGAAGCGTTCAGCGCGTCGCGGATCTGCGCCTGCAGGCGTTCCTGCGCGGCGCGTTCGTTGCCGCCGAAGGTCACGTAGTACAGGCGGGGATCCGCGATGCGCCACTTGACGTAGGAGTCGATCAGCAGGTTCTTCTTTTCGGAAGTCTGGATGCGCTCGGCGTCGTTGGTTTCGATGGTCAGGATGCGCTTGTCCAGCGTCACCACGTTCTGGAACGGCGGCGGCGCCTTGAAGTACAGGCCCGGTTCGCTGATGACCTTGCGCACTTCGCCCAGCGAGAACACCAGGGCGTAGTCACGCTCGCGCACCACGAAGACGCAGGAAGAAAGGGCGGCCAGCACGATGAGCAGGCCGACCAGGATAGGCATGAGACGTTGCATGATCAGTGGTCCTCCGGATTAACGCGACGCACGGTCGCGAGGCAGCGTGTTGCTATTGCTGCTGCCGGAAGATGGCGCGGCCGGCACGGCGCCGCTGCGCAGCGGCGGCTGGGACGGCGGATTGACCAGCGAGGACGAAGCCGAGCCGGCGGCAGCGGCGGACTTGGCGGCGTCCTGGGCGGCCAGGTGCATGATCTTGTCCAGGGGCAGATACAACATGTTGTTGTTGCTCTTGGTATCGACCATGACCTTGCTGGCGCGCGTGAAGATCTCCTGCATGCTCTCCAGGTACATGCGCTGGCGCATGACCGCCGGCGCCTTCTCGTATTCGCCCAGGATGCTGGTGAAGCGCGCGGTATTACCCTGCGCATCGCCGATCACCTTGGCCTTGTAGCCCTCGGCCTGCTCCTGCATGCGCGAGGCCTGACCGCTGGCCAGCGGCACGACCTGGTTGGCGTAGGCCTGGCCTTCGTTGATCTGGCGCTCGCGGTCCTGGCCAGCCTTGACGGCGTCGTCGAACGCGGCCTGCACCTGCTCGGGCGGCTGCACGTTCTGGATGGCCACGGTGCTGACCTGGATGCCGGTCTGGTAGCGATCCAGGATCTGCTGCATCAGCGCCTGAACCTGACTGGCCACGGTGGTCCGGCCTTCGTACAGCACGAAGTCCATGGTCTGCTTGCCGACGATCTCGCGCATCGCGGTCTCGGAGGCCTGGCGCACGGACTCGTCCGGGTCGCGGGTCATGAACAGATAATCGGGCGCGCCGTCGGCGCGCAGGCGGTACTGAACGACGAACTGCATATCGACGATGTTCTCGTCCGTCGTGAGCATCAGCGCCTCGGGCAGCACCTTGTTGCGCGCGCCGCCGCGGAAACCGACTTCGAACGTGCGCAGCTGCGACACGTTGACGGTTTCATGGCTCTGGATGGGATACGGCAGGCGCCACTGGAAGCCGGCTTGCGATGTGCTCTTGTATTTGCCAAACTGGGTCACTACCGCGACCTGGCCTTCCTGCACGATGTAGAAGCCGCTGGCCGCCCAGACGCCGATCGCGACCAGGGCAATGACGCCCAGGCCGATGCGGGCGCCGCGCGGCGAAGGCGGCTGCATGCCGCCACGGTTGCCAGGACGGTTGTTTCCCCCGCCGCCCTTGCGCCCGAACAGCGAGCCGATGCGATTATTGAAATCGCGCCAAACCTCGTCCAGGTCGGGCGGACCATCGCCTCCGTTTTGCGGCCGCTTGGGCGGCGGCTCGGAGCCGTTGTTGTTGCCACGACCCCAGCCGGGGTCATTCAGATTGAATAGTTTGGAAATTCGAGGCATTGTTTCCCACAATCTGTCCGATCTCTGCAATTGCCCCGCGCAACGCATCCAGACCGGCGCGCTCGGTGGCGCTTACAAATACTCGCGCAATCGTACCATGGGCGTCGCGCTCCACTCGCGGCTCCAGTCCGGCCCTGTCGATCTTGTTATATACAAGAATGGTCGGGATGGCGGCGGCGCCGATTTCTGCCAGCACCTTGTTCACTTCGAATATCTGCTCATCGCGCTGGGGACTGGCCGCGTCCACCACGTGCAGCAGCAGGTCCGCGTGCACGGTTTCCTCCAGCGTGGCGCGGAACGCGGCGATCAGGCCGTGCGGCAGGTCGCGGATGAAGCCCACCGTGTCGGACACCACGACCGAGCCTGCGCCTTCGATCCAGATCCGCCGCGTGGTGGTGTCCAGCGTGGCGAACAGCTGGTCGGCCGCGTAGCTGTCGGCGCGGGTCAGTGCGTTGAACAGCGTGGACTTGCCGGCGTTGGTATAGCCCACCAGCGACACCGACAGCGCGCCGCCCCGGGCCCGGGCGCGGCGCTGCGTGACGCGCTGGCGCTCGACCTTGTCCAGGCGCTCGCGCAGCACCTTGACCTTGGCGCCGATCATGCGGCGGTCCATTTCCAGCTGCGATTCGCCAGGACCGCGCATGCCGATGCCGCCGCGCTGACGCTCCAGGTGGCTCCACATGCGCGTCAGGCGCGTGGCCAGATGCTGCAGCTGGGCCAGCTCGACCTGCAGCTTGCCTTCGTGGCTCTTGGCGCGCAGCGCGAAGATATCCAGGATCAACGCGACCCGGTCGACCACGCGCAGGTTGAACAGCCGTTCCAGGTTGCGCTGCTGGGCCGGCGACAGGGGCTGGTCGAACAGCACGATGTCGGCCAGCAGGGCCTGGGCCATGCCCACGCCCTCGTCCGCCTTGCCCGAGCCGATGAAGAACTTGGCGTCGGGGCGGTCGCGCCGCGCCGTCAGCGTGCCGACGATTTCGGCGCCGGCGCCCTTGGCCAGCATGGCGAATTCCTCGGCATGGGCAAGGAAATCCGGGTCCCCGAGGTCGACGCTGATGATCAGTGCGCGCATACATGCACCATTTTGAAGCCCGAAATCAAACCAGGGCGCGACAGCGGGCGCCTGTATTCCCCTGAAACGGGAATTTCGTCCTGGCGACGAAAATGCCCGCCGACGTGGACCGTCAGGCGGGCAATAAAAGGTAAAGCGGCCGGAGCAGGTTTATTCAGCGGGGACTTCCACCTGGAAATTCACGGCGCGGGCCGGGACCACGGTGGAAATGGCGTGCTTGTAAACCATTTGGGTGACCGTATTGCGCAGCAGCACCACATACTGGTCGAAGGATTCGATTTGCCCTTGAAGCTTGATGCCGTTCACCAGGTAGATCGACACGGGCACATGGTCCTTGCGCAGCGTGTTCAGGAACGGATCTTGCAGAGTTTGCCCTTTATTGCTCATTGGCCAGGCTCCATTTGTTTGTTATTTAAGTGGCGGCGCGCTGAAAATGTTGGTCGCGCGCACCGAAATACGTACTCTACAGGGTTTTCCCGGCCCGTGCTACTTGCGCCACGCACAAAGTGGCACAAGAGATTTCCGGCCGGAAAAACATCCTTGGCGAGGCCATCAGCGGGCGTTCAGGATGTCCGCCAGCGCGGCCAGCAACAGCCCCGTCTGCTCGTCCGTGCCGACGGTGATGCGCAGGAATTGTTCGATGCGCGGCTGCCGGAAATGGCGCACGATGATGCCGCGCTCGCGCAGCGCGGCGGCCAGCGCCGCCGCGTCGTGGCCCGGGTGGCGGGCGAAGACGAAGTTCGCCGCCGAAGGCAGCACGTCGAATCCCAGCGCGCCGAGCCCCTGCGCCATGTCCTGGCGGGTCTTGATCACCGCCTGGCGCGTGCGCTCGAAGTACTCGCGGTCCTGCAGCGCGGCGATCGCGCCGGCCGAGGCCAGCCGGTCGATGGGGTAGGAATTGAAACTATTCTTGACCCGCTCCAGCCCGTCGATCAGCTCGCGACTGCCGACGGCGAAACCCACCCGCAACCCCGCCAGCGAACGCGACTTGGACAGGGTCTGGACCACCAGCACATTGTCGTGCCGCGCGATCAACGGAATGGCCGATTCGCCGCCGAAATCGACATAGGCCTCGTCCACCACCACAACCGCGTCGGGATTGCCGGCCGCGATGCGCTCGATGTCGCCCACGGCCAGCGCCCGGCCCGTGGGCGCGTTCGGATTGGGGAAGATGATGGCGCCCGCCGGCCCATTGCGGCCTGGCAGGTAGTCTTCCGGATCGATGCGGAAATCGTCGGTCAGCGGCACCGTTTCATGGTCGATGCCGTACAAGCCGCAGTAGACCGGATAGAAGCTGTAGCTAATGTCGGGAAAGCGCAGCGGACGCGGATGCTTGAGCAGCGCCAGGAACACGTGCGCCAGCACCTCGTCGGAGCCATTGCCCACGAAGACCTGCTCCGGGCGCACGCCGCAGTTGTCGGCGATGGCCTGGCGCAGGCTGTCGGAAGACGGATCCGGGTAGAGCTTGAGCGTATCGTCGCAGGCGCCGCGTATGGCCTCGAGCACCCTGGGCGACGGCCCGTAGGGATGCTCGTTGGTATTGAGCTTGACCAGATTCCGAAGCTTGGGCTGCTCGCCCGGCACGTAGGGGCTCAACGTCCCCACCACGGGGCTCCAGAATCTGCTCATGGGGTCAATCTTCCTGCGCGTAAGGATTGTGCGATGACTTGAATTCGATCCGCAGCGGCGTGCCGGCCAGGTCGAAGGCGTTGCGGAAACGCGTTTCCAGGTAGCGCCGGTAGGAATCCGGCACCGCATCCAGCGCGTTGCCGTGGATGACGACCAGCGGCGGGTTCTGGCCGCCCTGGTGCGCGTAGCGCATCTTGGGGCGGAAGATGCCCTTGCGGGGCGGCGGCTGCTGCTCGACCGCGGCCTGCAGCTCGCGGGTGAGCTTGGGCGTGGACAGCTTGGCGAAGGCGGCGCTGTGGGCGGCGTTGATGGACTTGAGCAGCGGCCGCATGCCCTGTGCACGCAACGCCGAAATCGTGTGCATACGGGCGAAGGACAGGAAGCGCAGCTTGCGCTGGAACTCGCGCTCGATGCGTTCCTTCTGGTCGGCGTCCAGGCCATCCCATTTGTTGATGGCGACCACCACCGCGCGGCCCGTCTCCAGCACGAAGCCCGCGATGTGGGCGTCCTGCTCGGAGATTTCGGTCTGCGCGTCCAGCATCAGCAGGACCACGTTGCTGGCCTCGATGGCCTGCAGGGTCTTGATGACCGAGAACTTCTCGACCGCCTCGAACACCTTGCCGCGCTTGCGCAGGCCGGCCGTGTCGATCAGCGTGTAGCGGCGGCCGTCGCGCTCGAAGTCGATTTCGATGGCGTCGCGCGTGGTGCCCGGCATGTCGAACGCGATGACGCGCTCTTCGCCCATCAGCGTGTTGATGAGCGTGGACTTGCCGACGTTGGGACGGCCGACGATGGCCAGCTTGATGCGGTGATCGTGCGGGCCTTCCTCGACGGGCTCTTCCTCGACCGGCGGCGCCAGGTCCTTCAGCGCCAGCTCGATCAGGTCGACGATGCCATCGCCGTGCGCTGCCGAAATCGCATACGGCTGGCCCAGGCCCAGTTCGTGGAACTCGGCCACGGCGGCGCCGGATCCCATGCCCTCGGCCTTGTTGACCGCCAGCAGCACGCGCTGCTGGCCGGATTTGCGCAGCAGCTGGGCGATCTCGTGGTCATGGGCGTTGAGGCCGGCTCGCGCGTCCACCAGGAACACGACCACGTCGGCCTCGGCGATGGCCTGCCGGGTCTGGCGCGCCATTTCCAGCAGGATGCCGTCCTTGGCCACCGGCTCGAAGCCGCCCGTGTCGATCGCGATGAACGGGATCTCGCCCACCCTGCCCTCGCCATAGTGGCGATCGCGGGTCAGGCCGGAATAATCGGCCACCAGCGCGGCGCGCGATCGCGTCAGGCGGTTGAAAAGGGTCGACTTCCCCACATTGGGGCGGCCGACCAGGGCGACGACAGGCTTGAAAGACACGGTAAGGGCTTTTGTTCTATGGGTTTCAGTTGGAGCCGATCAGGGCAAGGTTGCCATTGCCCGTCTGGATCAGCACGCCTTGCGACGTGGTCTGCGGCGGCGAGACGATCGCTCCGCCGCCCACCGACAGGCGCGCCATCAGGCTGCCGTCGCTGCGCGACAGGAAGTGCACGTAACCGTCCAGGTCGCCGACGGCGAGCGCGCCGCCGAGCAGGGCCGGCGCGGTCAGCTGGCGGTTCTTCAGCGCGGCCTGCTTCCAGACGTTGCCGCCA
Source organism: Achromobacter sp. 1011791174 (assembly GCF_059760925.1). Lineage (NCBI taxonomy): Bacteria > Pseudomonadati > Pseudomonadota > Betaproteobacteria > Burkholderiales > Alcaligenaceae > Achromobacter > Achromobacter sp. 1011791174. Next base: position 25,467 of record NZ_JCBANH010000025.1, on the reverse strand, counting down.
TTGTCCAGCGCGAAGGCGCTGACCACGCTGTTCTGGTCGGACGCGTAGGCGAAGCGCTCATCCAGGCTCATGCCGCTGACGCTGGAGAAGTCCTTGGCCCAGATCGGACGGCCGCCGGCCGTCACGTCAAAGCATACGATACGCCCTTGGTAGGCAACCGCGCAAAGCAGGTTGCCGGCGATGCGGGGCGAGCCCACCACGTCGGTCAGGCGTTCCAGGTCGCTGGCGCCGCGCGGCGTGGCCACGGTGCCTTCCCACTGGACGTTGCCGCTGTCGGAGGCGATGGCCATGAGCTTGCCGCCGGGCAGGCCGGTGATGACCAGCCCCTCGGCCAGCACCATCTGGGCGGCGCTGCGCAGAGCCAGGGCCGGGCCGGGCCGCTGCACGCTCCAGAGGCGGTCGCCGCTGTTGGCGTCAAAGGCCTGGATGCGATAGTCGCCGCTGCGCACCACGACGATGCCGTAGCCCACCACGGGCGGAATCGTCACGTCGCTGGTGGCGCGGGCCTTCCACTTGACCTTGCCGGTATCGTCGAAGGCGATCACGTCGCCGTCGGGCGAAGCCACGGCCGTGGTCGTGCCGTCGCTGCCGACGCCGGCGGAGAGCTGCTTGGTCTCGGCGCGGACCTTCCAGATCTGGCGGCCGCTTTGCAGGTCGAACTTGCCGACCGAGCCGTCGGGCGTGGCGGCATAGACGGCGTCGTTGACGACGGCGGGCGCGAAGCCCAGGCCCGAGCCGCTGCCCACCGAAACGGACCAGACCTGACGCACCGACATGCCGGCCTTGTACTCGGTCAGGGGCGCCGGGTCGTAACGGCCGTCGTCCCGGGAAAACATGCCGCAACCGCCCAGGACCAGCAGGCCCGTCAGGCATACGGCGCCGCGCAGGGCACGGCCAGTGGCAAATTTACGCATTACAGTCAGGCTCCGCTCAGGGCATCCAGTTTCAATTGCACGACTTGGGTCAGCGGATTCGCGGTTCCCAGGCCATCGATGGCGCTTTGCCATGCGGCCCGCGCCTCGTCGCGCTTGCCCTGGGCAGCGAGGATATCGCCACGGCGGTCGGCGAACAAGGCCGCGAACGCGGGCGGCGGGCTGTTCAGCTGCGTCAGCGCGGCATCGTATTGCTTCTGGTCAAGCAGCAGACCCGCCAGGCGCAGGCGCGCGACGGATTGCATGGACGGGTTCTTGTTCTGGGCGGCCAGCCATTCGAGCTGCTCGCGCGCGCCGTCCGTATCCTTCTGGATCAGCAGGGCCTGGGCCGCCACCAGCGCGCCGCGGGCGGCGTAGCCGGTGGAGCCGTACTGCTCGCGCAGCGTGGCGGCGGCGGTCTTGATGCGCACGACCGAATCGGCGGTGCCCAGGCGCGCCGCGTCCTCAAGCGCCTCGAAGTAGCTCATGGCCTGGTTCGCGCGATGCGACTCATAGGCCTTCCAGCTCCACCAGCCGCCCCAGGCCAGGGCCACGGCGGCCACCAGCGAGATGACCACCGTGCCGTAGCGGGCCCACCAGGCCTTGATTGCGTCGAGTTTTTCCTGTTCTTCGAGATCGTATGCCATGCCTTAACCCTTGTTCTTCAATACGCTGGCCAACTCCGCCAGGGCAACCTGCCGCTGCTCGGCCTCGCCTTGCGCGTCGGCCCGCAGGAACTTGACGCTGGCGGTCCGCGCGGCCACTTCGTCGGCGCCAAGAATAACCGCAACCCGCGCGCCGCTGCCGTCGGCGCGCTTGAATTGGGATTTGAAGCTGGCCGCGCCCGCGTGCACGATCACCGACAGACCGGCGTCGCGCAGGTCCTCGCCAACCTGCGCGGCCAGGCGCTGAGCCTGCTCGCCCTGGTGCACCACGTATACCTCGCACTCGGGCTCGGCCTGGACCTCGACGCTCTGCTCCCACAGGTCCAGCAGGCGTTCCATGCCGATGGCGAAGCCCACGGCGGGCGCCGGCTTGCCGCCCAGCAGCTCGATCAGGCCGTCGTAGCGGCCGCCGCCGCACACCGTGCCCTGAGAGCCCAGGCGATCGGTCACCCACTCGAACACGGTCAGGTTGTAGTAGTCCAGCCCGCGCACCAGGCGCGGGTTCAGGCGGTATTCGATGCCGGCATCGGCCAGGCGCTGGCACACGCCGTCGAAGTGCGCGCGCGATTCCTCGCCCAGGAAATCGAACAGGCGCGGCGCGCTGTCGGCCATTTCCTGCATGGCGGGATTCTTGGTGTCCAGCACGCGCAGCGGATTGGTGTACATGCGGCGCTGGCCATCCTCGTCGAGGATGTCGCGGTGCTTTTCCAGGTGCTCGATCAACGCGGCGCGGTGCGCGGCGCGCTCGGCCGGCTGGCCCAGCGAATTCAATTCGAGCCGCACGTCGGTCAGGCCCAGCAGCTTCCACAGGCGGGCCAGCATGACGATGAGTTCAGCGTCCACGTCGGGACCGGCGAAGCCCAGCGCTTCGACGTCGATCTGGTGGAACTGGCGGTAGCGGCCGCGCTGCGGGCGCTCGTGGCGGAACACGGGGCCGATGGAATAGACGCGCTGCGGGCGATCGTAGAGCAGGTTGTGCTCGATGGATGCGCGCACGATGCCGGCCGTCATTTCCGGACGCATGGTCAGCGATTCGCCGTTGAGCGCGTCGGTGAAGGTGTACATCTCCTTCTCGACGATGTCGGTGACCTCGCCGATGCCGCGCGCGAACAGGCGCGTATGCTCAAGCACCGGCGTGCGCACGTTGCGATAGCCGTAGCCGCGCAGCCAGCCGCGCACGATTTCCTCGAATTGTTCCCAGCGGGCGCTGGCCCCCGGCAACAGGTCATTCATGCCGCGTATCGCGGCCACTTTCTGGAAAGCTTGAGTCATCTTGATCATGCCGTCCCGCGCGCCTGCCGGCGCACGCAACGACCCTACCCTTACTTTTAGTGAGAGGCGTGCGCGCCGTAACGGCGCGCAACGTAGTCTTCGACAATGGCCTGGAACTCTTCGGCGATGTGATCACCCTTGAGCGTGACCGTGCGCTCGCCGTCCACGAACACCGGCGCTGCGGGCACTTCACCCGTGCCCGGCAGGCTGATGCCGATGTCCGCGTGCCGGCTTTCGCCCGGCCCGTTGACCACACAGCCCATGACCGCGACGTTCATGTTCTCGACGCCCGGATACTGCGTGCGCCACAGAGGCATCTGCCGTCGCAGATAGGACTGGATGCTGTCGGCCAGCTCCTGGAAGAACGTGCTGCTGGTGCGGCCGCAACCCGGGCAGGCCACCACCAGCGGCGTGAACGCGCGCAGGCCCATGGTCTGCAGGATTTCCTGCGCCACCACGGCCTCGCGGCTGCGGTCGCCGCCCGGCTCGGGCGTCAGCGAAATGCGGATGGTGTCGCCAATGCCCTGCTGCAACAGCACGGCCAGCGCCGCCGTCGAGGCCACGATGCCCTTGCTGCCCATGCCGGCCTCGGTCAGGCCCAGGTGCAGCGGATAGTCGCAACGGGCGGACAGATCACGATAGACGGCGATCAGGTCCTGCACATGGCTGACCTTGCAAGACAGGATGATGGCATCGCGGCGCAGGCCCAGCTCTTCCGCGCGCTGCGCATTGCTGATGGCGGACACGACCAGCGCGTCGCGCATCACCGCCTGAGCCTCCCAGGGCACCGCGCGCTGGTTGTTCTCGTCCATCTTGCGGGCCATCAGCTCGTGGTCCAGGCTGCCCCAGTTCACGCCGATGCGCACCGGCTTGTCGTAGCGGCAGGCAACCTCGATCATCTGCGCGAAATTGTCGTCGCGGCGCTTGCCGCCACCCATGTTGCCCGGATTGATCCGGTACTTGGACAGGGCCTGCGCGCATTCCGGGAACTGCGTCAGCAGCTTGTGGCCGTTGTAGTGGAAGTCGCCCACCAGCGGCACGTCCACGCCCATGCGGTCGAGCTGCTCTCGGATGGCCGCGACTTCACGGGCGGCTTCCGGCGTGTTGACCGTGATCCGCACCATTTCGGAACCGGCCAGCGCCAGTTCCTTGACCTGGATCGCGGTGGCGATGGCGTCGGCGGTGTCGGTATTGGTCATGGACTGGACCACCACCGGCGCGCTGCCGCCGATCGTCACCACGCGCTCGCCCCACTTCACGTCCACTGAACGCGTGGCGCGGCGCGGCGCGGCTCCCACATCGGGAGGCGGCGCATCCTGGCAAGGCAGAGAGGATTCTTGCATCGGGGAAACCGGGTTTACTTGGACAGCTTGGGGAGCCAGTCGAACGCCAGCCAATGCTGGGGCAGCCAGCCCTGCCAGAACGCATAGGCCACGCCGGCGGCCAGCACCAGCACGATGGCGATCAGCCAGCCCCAGGACGCCGACGAGGAACGCTCGTCGTCGGCCCCGGACTGGGGAATGGAATGCGCGGAATGCAGCGCGCCCGGGCTGAGCTTGACCGGCCCGGTGACGCGTTCCTTGGGATCGAGCGACTCGACGATGGCCTGCGAGTCCGCGCCAAGCAGACGCGCATAGTTGCGGATCAGGCCGCGCAGCGACACGCCCGAGGGCAGGTCGGCCCATTGCTCGTTTTCAAGGGCTTCGATCTGACGGGCGGAGAACTTGATCCGGCTGGACACTTCGTCCACCGACCAGCCCTTGGATTCGCGCAGCGCGCGCAGCGCCGAGCCGATCTTTCCAGTACCGGCCGCGGACGTCTCGGACACCGCTGCGGAAGCCAATTCCTGCGTCATGCATGCACCTGTTTAATTGGTATGGTCTGGCGCTGTGCGGCGTTGCGCTCGGTGATCCGGGTGCGGTCGCGCACTTCCCCGGCCAGTTGGCCGCAAGCGGCATCAATGTCGTCTCCCCGTGTCTTGCGCACCGTCGTGACGATGCCCGCGTCCATCAGGCGCTGCGCGAAGACTTTCACACGCGCCGAAGGCGAGCGCTTCAGGCCCGACTCGGGGAAAGGGTTGAACGGGATCAGGTTGAGCTTGCAGCGCACCAGTCGTGCAAGCTGGATCAATTCCTTGGCGTGCTGGTCGGTGTCATTGATGCCGTCCAGCATGCAGTATTCAAAAGTGATGAAGTCGCGCGGCGCATGCGCCAGATAGCGCTCGCAAGCGGCCAGCAGCTCCTTCAACGGGTATTTCTTGTTCAGCGGCACGAGTTCGTCGCGCAGCGCGTCGTTGGGCGCGTGCAGCGACACGGCCAGCGCCACCGGACAGTCCTGCGACAGGCGGTCCATCATGGGAACCACGCCCGAGGTCGACACGGTGACGCGGCGGCGCGACAGGCCGTAGGCGTTGTCGTCCAACATGAGGCGCAGCGCCGGCAGGACCTGGTCGTAGTTGAGCAGAGGCTCGCCCATGCCCATCATGACGACGTTGCTGACCACGCGGGTGTCTTCGGATGCCTTGGCGCTTTCCAGGCGCGCCGTGCCGATATCGGCCTCGAGCACACGCTTGGCCCACCACAGCTGGCCGATGATCTCGCTGGTCTTCAGGTTGCGGTTGAAGCCCTGGTGTCCGGTCGAGCAGAAACGGCAGTTCACCACACAGCCGGCCTGGCTGGAGATGCACAGCGTGCCGCGATCGTCTTCGGGGATGAAGACCGTCTCGATGGCGTTGCCCTGCCCCACGTCGAACAGCCACTTGCGCGTGCCGTCGGACGAACGCTGCTCGGTATTGACCGGCAGGGCCTCGATGCGGCAGCGCTCGGCCAACTGGCCCCGGAACTCGCGGGCCAGGTCGGTCATGGCGTCGAACGAATCGGCGCCGCGCTGGTGCATCCAGCGCTGCAGCTGGCGGGCGCGAAACGGCTTGCCCCCCCATTGCCCGACGAGTTCGGACAGGGCGGCGCCATCAAGCCCCAGCAGATTGATTCGTTCGACGGATTCCATGACCTGGCAAAGCTAAAAAACGATTACGGCGTTTCCGCGAGAATCAACGGCTGTGGATGTTGATTTCGGGGAAGAAGAAGGCGACTTCGACAGCGGCCGTTTCCGGAGCGTCGGAGCCGTGCACGGCGTTGGCGTCGATGCTGTCGGCGAAATCGGCGCGGATGGTGCCCGGGGCGGCCTTCTTGGGGTCGGTGGCGCCCATCAGGTCACGGTTCTTCTGGATGGCTTCTTCGCCTTCCAGCACTTGCACGAACACGGGGCCCGAGACCATGAAGTCGACCAGGTCCTTGAAGAAGGGGCGTTCTTTGTGCACGGCGTAGAAGCGCTCGGCATCGGCGCGCGACAGCTGTTGCAGGCGGGCGGCGATGACCTTCAGGCCGGCTTGCTCGAAGCGGGCGACGATCTGGCCGATGACGTTCTTGGCGACGGCGTCGGGCTTGATGATCGAGAGGGTGCGTTGGATGGACATGGAGAACTCCGAAAACTGGTTTCTGACTGGTTTCTGATTAATTGCCCGGCGTGGTTCCGCGCCTGTCGGTTTCACCCTTCAGGCGCCGTCGCGCTGCCTGCGCGCAAGCGGTCCGGAACGCATCACCGTTCCAGGCCGGCCCGTACCACACGGCCGAGGCAGGATTCGACACTGCCCACCTATGTCCATCCCATGCCGGCCTGCGCCGATATCCCGCCAGGCCGCCGGCATTCCGTCTGAGGGAATCCGCCGGCCCGCGGCCCTGCCGAAGTAATGGTCCGGCAATGCCCAACGGACGCGCTGGACGGCATGTTCTGAAATCTCACCGCGTTTTCATTGAAGTTTCAATATGAACTTTTTCAATGAATCCTCAATGAATTCAGGGACTTCCAAAAGGTTTACAGTAACCCGGTATTCTAACACGGCGAGAAGACCGCATTACATCTTAAAATGATCGGTTTGCTGCCCGCCTCCATCGACCGGGCCACCTGTCTGCCGGAACCCTGCAATGACCCAAGCCGCAACCCCGAACGCCGCCGCTGGCGCCACCGAATCCCCGGAGCTTTCCAAGAGCTTCGAACCCGCCGAACTCGAATCCCGCTGGTATGCGGAATGGGAGAAGCGCGGATATTTCACGGCCGGCCAGCACGTAAAAACGGGGCCGGAAGCCACGCCCTATGTGATCCAGTTCCCGCCGCCCAACGTGACGGGCACGCTGCACATGGGCCATGCCTTCAACCAGACCATCATGGACGGCCTGGTCCGCTACCACCGCATGTCGGGCAACGACACCGTGTTCATTCCCGGCACCGACCATGCCGGCATCGCCACGCAGATCGTCGTTGAAAGACAGCTCGACGCCCAAAAGGTTTCGCGCCACGACCTGGGCCGCGAGAAGTTCGTCGAAAAAGTCTGGGAATGGAAGGAAAAGTCCGGCAGCACGATCACCGGACAGGTCCGCCGCCTGGGCGCATCCGCCGACTGGCCGCGCGAGTACTTCACCATGGACGAGCGCATGTCGCGCGGCGTGGTCGAGACCTTCGTGCGCCTGCATAAACAGGGCCTGATCTACCGCGGCAAGCGCCTGGTCAACTGGGATCCCAAGCTGCTGACGGCCGTGTCCGACCTGGAAGTGGTGTCCGAGGAAACCGACGGCCACATGTGGCACATCCTCTACCCCTTCGTCGACGGCCCGCAGACCATCACCGACAAGGACGGCCAGAGCGTCACGCTGCGCGGCCTGACCATCGCCACCACGCGCCCCGAGACCATGCTGGCCGACGGCGCGCTCTGCGTGCATCCGGAAGACCCGCGCTACAAGCACCTGGTCGGCAAGCTGGTCGAGCTGCCGCTGTGCGACCGCAACATCCCCATCATCGCCGACGATTTCGTCGACCCCGAATTCGGCACCGGCTGCGTCAAGATCACCGGCGCGCACGACTTCAACGACTACGCCTGCGCGCTGCGCCACGATCTGCCCATGATCGTGATCTTCACGCTGGACGCCCACATCAACGAGAACGGCCCCAAGCAATTCCAGGGCATGGAGCGCTACGAGGCCCGCAAGGCAGTGGTCGCCCAGCTGGAAGCCGAGCAGTTCCTGGTCAAGGTCGAGCCGCACAAGATGATGCAGCCCAAGGGCGACCGCACCGGCGTGGTGCTGGAACCCATGCTGACCGACCAGTGGTTCGTCGCCATGAGCAAGCCGGCGCCCGAAGGCACGCTGAACCCGGGCAAGAGCATCACCCAGGTGGCGCTGGAAGTCGTGGCCGACGGCCGCATCCAGTTCTACCCCGACAACTGGACCACCATCTACAACCAGTGGCTCAACAACATCCAGGACTGGTGCATCTCGCGCCAGCTGTGGTGGGGCCACCAGATCCCCGCCTGGTACTCGGAAGACGGCCAGGTGTTCGTCGCCCACAACGAGGCCGAAGCCATCGAACAGGCCCGCGCCGCCGGCGTGACGGGACCGCTGACGCGCGACCCCGACGTGCTCGATACCTGGTTCTCGTCCGGCCTGGTGCCCTTCACCACGCTGGGCTGGCCCGAGAACACGCCGGACCTGCAGCGCTACCTGCCGTCCAGCGTGCTGGTCACGGGCTTCGACATCATCTTCTTCTGGGTCGCCCGCATGGTCATGCTGACCACGCACATGACCGGCCAGATCCCGTTCAAGCACGTCTACGTGCACGGCCTGATCCGCGACGCGGACGGCCAGAAGATGAGCAAATCCAAGGGCAACACGCTGGACCCCGTGGACCTGATCGACGGCATCGACCTGGATGGGCTGGTGGCCAAGCGCACCTACGGCCTGATGAACCCCAAGCAGGCCGGCTCCATCGAGAAGGCCACGCGCCGCCAGTACCCGGACGGCATCCCCGCCTTCGGCACCGACGCGCTGCGCTTCACCATGGCCGCCTATGCCACGCTGGGCCGCAACATCAACTTCGACCTGAAGCGCTGCGAGGGCTACCGCAACTTCTGCAACAAGCTCTGGAACGCCACCCGCTTCGTGCTGATGAACACCGAGGGGCATGACCTGACGGGTTCGGACGCCGGCGAGACCTCGTTCGTCGACCGCTGGATCATCAGCCAGCTGCAGACGCTGGAAGCCGACGTGGCGCGCGGCTTCGCCGACTACCGCTTCGACAACGTCGCCAACGCGCTGTACCGCTACGTATGGGACGAATACTGCGACTGGTACCTGGAGCTGGCCAAGGTCCAGATCCAGACCGGCACGCCCGCTCAGCAGCTGGGCACGCGCCGCACGCTGATCCGCGTGCTGGAAGCGGTGCTGCGCCTGGCGCACCCCATCATCCCCTTCATCACCGAGGAACTGTGGCAGACAGTCTCGGTGGTGGCCGGCAAGCGTCAGGCCGGCGTGCCCGGCAGCGTCAGCGTGCAGCCCTTCCCGGTCGCCAACCCCGCCGCCCAGGACGCGGCGGCGGAAGCCGACGTGGCCGAACTCAAGGCCCAGGTCGAGGCCGTGCGCGCGCTGCGCGGCGAGATGAGCCTGTCGCCGGCCCAGAAGGTGCCGCTGTGCGCCCAGGGCGAAGACCGGAACATGCTCAAGCGCAACGCGCCCTACCTGGCCGCGCTGGCCAAGCTGAGCCAGGTCGATGTGCTGGATGCCCTGCCCGATGCCGGCGCGCCGGTGCAGGTGGTCGGCGCCAGCCGCCTGATGCTGCACGTGGAGATCGACGTCGCCGCCGAACGCGTGCGCCTGGACAAGGAAATCGCCCGCCTGGAAGGCGAGATCAACAAGGCCAACGGCAAGCTGTCCAACGCCAGCTTCGTCGAACGCGCCCCCGCCGCGGTCGTCGAGCAGGAAAAGGCCCGCGTCGCGCAATTCGGCGAAACGCTGCGCAAGGTGCAGGAACAGCGCGCCAAGCTGGGCGCCTGATCGTCGCGCGAGGCCCTGATGGCAAAAACCCCGGACGCAGGTCCGGGGTTTTTTATCGACCGTTCTTTTTATCGACCGTTCTTTACTGGCCGCTCTTGACTGTCCGCATTTTTGGCGGGTTCGTGCCGGCGCCCGGCCCCGCCATGAATGCACCGCGCAGCGCGCCAGGCAGCAACGCAATACGGCGGGTTCCAGCGGCCGGAACCAAGCCGTCGACTCAGCTGGCCTGGGACGGTTTGGATTTGCGGCGGCGCGCCGGCTTGGCCGGATAGGGATCGGGCAGTCCGGCCAATGCCGCCAGATGGCGCTCATCGGCCTTGTCGAGCAGGCCGCGCGAACGGGCCGCCTCGATCAGCTCGGGTCGCCGGGCAGCCGTCAGTTCAAGCGAGCGCTCGCGCCGCCAGGCGGCGATCTGCGCATGGTGACCGCTGAGCAGCGGCGCGGGCACGGCCGCGCCCTCATAGACTTCCGGGCGCGTGTAATGCGGACTGTCCAGCAGGCCGGACAGCGTATCGTTGAACGAGTCCTGCAAGGCCGAGTCGCCATCGTTGAGCACGCCGGGCAGCAGGCGCACGGCGGCATCGATGACCGCCAGCGCGGCGATCTCGCCGCCGGACAGCACAAAGTCGCCCAGCGAGATTTCCTGGGTGACGCAACGTTCGATGAACCGCTGGTCCACGCCCTCGTAGCGGCCGCAGATCAGGATCAGCCCATCGCTCGCGGCCAGGGCCTCGGCTCCGGCCTGGTCATAGCGGCGCCCCACCGGCGCCAGCAAGGCGACCGGCGCAGGCCCCAGCCCCTGGGCAGCCCGCGCCTGCTGGGCGGCGCTGACAGCCGCCTCCAGCGGAGCGGCCATCATCACCATGCCCGGACCGCCCCCATAGGGACGGTCGTCCACGGTGCGATGGACATCGTGCGTGAAGTCGCGGGGATTCCAGGCATGCAGGGACCACCGACCCTGGGCGTGCGCCCGGCCGGTGACGCCGAGGTCGCGCACTACCCCGAACATTTCGGGAAAGAGCGTAACGACGTCGATACGCATCAGAGGTCCAGCGGCCAGTCGCTGTCAATGCGGCGAGCGGCGAGGTCCACGGAAAGAATGTGCGCGCGTACGAACGGAACGAGCATATCGGCAGGCTTGCCCTTGGCATTGAGGATGGCTTCGGGACCGTCGGCCCCTTCCCTCTGGCACAGGACCTTCAGCACGGCGTGGGCGCCGTTGTCGAAGACCTCGTCCACCACGCCGATCAGCGCGGGTTCGCCATTGGCGTTGGTATACAACGCGCAGCCTATCAGGTCGACCCAGTAGTATTCGTCTTCTTCGGGCGCGGGGAAGGACCCGCGCGAGGCCCGCACGGAAAATCCGCGCAAGGCTTCGGCCAGATCGCGATCGGCAATGCCCGCCAACTGCGCCACGACCGTGGCGCCCTGGGAACGGGATTGCAGGACCTTGTATGCGACCGGCCCAGACGCGACAACGCCCCGCGCCGATTCGGGCACAGGGCGAGTCAACCACCATTCAGAAGCCGTGAGCAGCACTTCGGCTTGCGCCGAGTGTGGCTGCACCTTGACCCAGCCTTTGATGCCGTAGGCCGCAGTGATGCGGCCCAGCTCGATCAGATCCGCAGGCGCCGCGTTGGAGGGTGCGGCAGCAGACATGTCGTGAGTATGGGTTGCGTAATGGCAGCTATTGAAGCTGTAGCAGGCAGGAAAAACCGGCAGGGCTACCGCGCAGGCACTTAGGCCGCGGCGGAAACCTTGGCCGAGTAATCCTTGACCAGACGCTCGACAGCGGGCGACAGTTGGGCGCCGTTGCTGGTCCAGTGTTGCACGCGATCCAGCGCAATGCGCAGGTTCTCGGCACCATCATTGCCCACCGGGTTGTAGAAACCCACGCGCTCAATGAAACGGCCATCGCGACGGTTGCGCGAATCAGCAGCCACCAGGTTGTAGAACGGACGCTTCTTGGACCCACCGCGGGCCAGGCGAATCACCACCATAGGTAATCCCTTGAATTAGTTGTGAAAAACGGGAAATTCTAGCACCTAAAGAAGCCGGCTGGCAAATCCAGGCGCCAAATTTCATCGGGAAGCGCGTTTTATACGACAAACAGCACGCCAAAACGCCACATCCCTGCATTGTACAAATCCGGGCCGGAACCCGCTCGCCGCCTAGCGTCTGCGCAGGAAATGCGTGCAGCCGCCGTCCGACTCCTGCTGCGCGAGCAGCGCGTTGCCGGTCTGGCGCGAGAACGCCTGGAAGTCGCGGACAGCATTGCGGTCGGTCGTGACCACTCGCAACACCTGCCCGCTTTCCATCTGCGCCAGGGCTTTCTTGGCGCGCAGGATGGGCAGGGGGCAAGTCAGGCCGCTGGCGTCGACTTCCATATCGAAAGCCGGCGTCTCGCCGCCCTGCCCTGCCTGTACGTCCGACGCATTCATCAGAGACGCTCTTCCACCCACTTCTGCACGCTGGCGATCGCCGCTGGCAGGGCCGCGGCGTCGGTGCCGCCGCCCATGGCCATGTCCGGACGTCCGCCGCCCTTGCCGCCCACCTGGCCGGCCACGAAGCCCACCAGGTCGCCAGCCTTGACGCGGCCGGTCAGGTCGGCCGTGACGCCGCCCACCACGCTGATCTTGCCTTCGGCGCCGGTCGCCAGCAGCACGACTGCGGGCTTCAGGCGGTCCTTGAGGTTGTCGACCATGCCGCGCAGGGCCTTGGGATCGACGTCGGCGATGCTGGCGGCCAGGACCTTGATGCCCTTGACCTCGACCGCGGCGCTGGACGCCAGGTCGTTGCCGGCGCTGGCGGCCAGCTTGCTGCGCGACTGCTCCAGGTCTTTTTCCAGGGCCTTGACCTGATCCTGCACCTGCGCGATGCGCGCGGGCAGGTCGGCCGGCGTGCTACGCAGCATGCCCGCGACCTGCGTCAGCAGCGCGTTCTGGTTCTGCACCCAGGCCAGCGCGTTGTCGCCGGTGATGGCTTCGACGCGACGCACGCCCGCGGCCACGCCACCTTCGGACACGATCTTGAACAGGCCGATGTCGCCGGTGCGGGACACGTGGGTGCCGCCGCAGAGTTCGCGCGAGAAACCGATATCCAGCACGCGCACGGTGTCGCCGTACTTCTCGCCGAACAGCGCCATGGCGCCGCCCTTGACCGCGTCGTCATAGGGCATGACCTGCGCCACGGTGGGCTGGTTGGCCAGGATCTCAGCATTGACGATGGCTTCCACGCGGGCGATCTGCTCGGCGGACAGCGGCGCGTCCTGCGCGAAGTCGAAACGGGTCTTGTCGGGATCGACCAGCGAGCCGCGCTGCTGGACGTGAGCGCCCAGCACCTGGCGCAGCGCCTTGTGCATCAGGTGGGTGGCGGAGTGGTTGCGCACGGTGCGCGCGCGGCGCACGGCGTCGACGCGGGCCAGCAGGCTGTCGCCCACCGACAGCGTGCCCGATTCCAGCACGCCATGATGGCCGAACACGCCGGCCTGGATCTTGAGCGTATCGGCCACGGCGAAGCGCAAGCCGTCGGCTTCCAGCAGGCCGGTGTCGCCGACCTGGCCGCCCGATTCGGCGTAGAACGGCGTGGCATCGAGCACCACGACCGCGCTCTGGCCGGCCTGCACCTGCTGCACCTGGGTGCCGTCCACGTACAGGGCGGTGACCTTGGCGCCGCTCAGCTCGAGCTGCTCGTAGCCTTCGAAGCGCGTGTCGGCGCCTTCGTAACTCAGGCCCTCGGCCATCTTGAACTTGCCTGCGGCGCGGGCCTGGTCGCGCTGGCGCTCCATGGCGGCCTCGAAGCCTGCCATGTCCACGTCGACATCGCGCTCGCGGCAGATGTCGGCGGTCAGGTCCACCGGGAAGCCGTAGGTGTCGTACAGCGTGAACAGCGTGGTGCCGTCCAGCTGCCCGCCCTTGGCCACGCCGGCCAGCGCGCCGTCCAGGATGCGCATGCCGTGCTCCAGCGTTTCGCCGAAGCGTTCTTCTTCCTGCTTGAGCACCTGGGCCACGCGCTCGGCGATCGCGGCCAGCTCGGGATAGGCTTCGCCCATTTCGGCGACCAGGTCCGGCACCAGGCGGTGGAAGAAGGGCTTGGTCTGGCCCAGCTTGTAGCCATGGCGCAGCGCGCGGCGCACGATGCGGCGCAGCACGTAGCCGCGGCCTTCGTTGCTGGGGATCACGCCGTCGACGATGAGGAACGAGCAGGCGCGGATATGGTCGGCGATGACCTTGAGGGAGTTGTCTTCCAGGTTCTTGACGCCGGTCTCGCGCGCGGCGGCGGCGATCAGGCGCTGGAACAGGTCGATTTCATAGTTGGAGTGCACGCCCTGCAGCACGGCGGCGATGCGTTCCAGGCCCATGCCGGTATCGACACAGGGACGCGGCAGGCGCGGCATGTTGCCGGCGGCGTCGCGCTCGAACTGCATGAACACCAGGTTCCAGATCTCGATGTAGCGGTCGCCGTCTTCCTCGGGCGATCCAGGGGGGCCGCCCCATACGTCCGGGCCGTGGTCGTAGAAGATTTCCGAGCACGGACCGCAGGGGCCGGTGTCGGCCATCTGCCAGAAGTTGTCGGAGGCGTAGCGCGCGCCCTTGTTGTCACCGATGCGGATGATCCGCTCGGCCGGCACGCCGACTTCCTTGGCCCAGATGTCGTAGGCCTCGTCGTCTTCCTGGTACACCGTGACCCACAGCTTCTCGGCGGGCAGCTTGTAGACCTGGGTCAGCAGCTCCCAGGCGTACGAGATGGCGTCGCGCTTGAAGTAGTCGCCGAAGCTGAAGTTGCCCAGCATCTCGAAGAACGTGTGGTGGCGCGCGGTGTAGCCCACGTTTTCCAGGTCATTGTGCTTGCCGCCGGCCCGCACGCTACGCTGCGACGACGTCGCGCGCGAATACGAGCGCGTCTCCTTGCCGGTGAACACATCCTTGAACTGGACCATGCCCGAGTTGGTGAAGAGCAGGGTCGGGTCGTTGCCCGGCACGAGCGACGACGAAGGAACGATGGTGTGTCCCTTGGACTTGAAGAATTGCAGGAACTGCTGGCGAATCTCGGAGGATTTCATCGTGGACGACGCGGAATTTAGGCGAATCTTTGATTATATAGAGGGTTGGCGGCAATGGAGTCCCTCCCGGACGCTGCCGCCCGGCTCCTGATTGCGCAGCGCCGTGGCCCTCAGGCCGCCGCCCTGGAAGCGCAGTTCGGGCCAGACGCCGGGCAGCACCACGTAGGGCGCGCGGCGCGTATGGGGCAGCGGGCGCTCGCCCTCTTCGTCCACGCCCAGGATGGCCGGCAGCCGGGCCTCTGGAGCGAAATGCAGCCAGGTTTCGCGGCCGTCGTCGAATACCTGCATCGGCGCGACAGCCTGATCGCCGGACAGGCGCCAGCCAAAATCGAACGGGCACGCCGACGGCGCCGGCACCGGCCAGGCCGCCCCGTCCATGCCCGGCGGGCTTGCGCACGCCCCAAGCCCGCCCAAGCCGGCCGCGATGATGATCCGCCAAGACATGCCTTCTCCTCCGTCACCGGCGCGCCGGACGGCGCACGCTTGCAGGCATGATCGCGGGCGGCGAAATCCGGCGCCAGACTGGCATGTACGGAGGGACGGATTTATCCCCGTGCCGTCGCGCCGGGTGACGGCACAGGCCGGAAAGACGCGGCCCGGCGATGACTGGCAACCAGGTCCGGCGCGTCGGCAGGGCGAAAAAAAGCCCGGTCCGAGGACCGGGCCTTGCCTTAGGCGACCGCCGACGGCGTCGCGCTCAGCGTTGCGTGGCGATGGTACGCGCCTGGTTGGCGGCGTTGTTCAGCGCGGCCATCGGCGGGGTCTTGCCTTCGAACGCGTCGGTCAGCTGCTGGTTCAGCACCGGTTCAATACGCGTGTAGTTCGCCATGCGGAAGCCGCGGCTGCTGGCGGACGGACGGGCGCTCATGGAAGCGATCACGGCTTGCGCGCCGGGAATGCTCTTGTAGAACGACACATCGGACGCGCGGAAAGCGGCCTCGGTCAGCGGCAGATAGCCGGTGCGCTGGTGCCATTCGGCGGCGACCACGGGCTTGGACAGCCAGGCCAGGAACTGGGCCGTGGCCTTTTCCTGGTCCTTCGGATGGCCTTCCATCGCCCACAGGGCCGAGCCGCTGACGAAGGGCTGGCCGCCATTGCTGGTGGCCTGGTCGTAGTACGGCAGCGGCGCGACGCCGAAGGACAGCGACTTGGTCGCCAGGAACTGACCGAACGAACCGGAATTGGACGTCAGCACCGCGCACTCGCCCTTGGCGAACAGCTTGTCGGCGCCGTTGTCGGCCGTGTGCGCCATGAACAGCAGCGAACGCTTCCAGCTCACCATCAGCGAGATGTGGCGCATGTAGAGCGTGTCGAACTGCATGGTCGGCGCCGGCGTCTTCTTGGTGACGGCGTCCAGGCCATTGTTGTTGCTGGTGAACAGCTGGCCGTTCACGGGCGCCAGGTTCTCAAGGTGCACCGCGACCTGGTCGCTGGAGGCATAGGGACAGTCGATGTCGGCCACGTCGCGCAGCTTGAGCAGCTCGCCTTGCAGGGTGGACCAGGTGCGGGCGGGCTTCTGCGGATCCAGCCCGGCCTTCTTGTAGGCGGCGGTGTTGTAGAACATCACCGGTATCTCGGCCATCCAGGGGAAGGCCAGCAAGCGGCCCTTGCCGTCGCGCACGAAGCTGCTGGTGGCGGGCACGTACCAGTTCAGGTCCTTGATCGGATACTTGGCCAGCAGTTCGTACATCGGCATCACGGCCTTGTGCTCGGCCACGACTTCGGGCGAACGGTTGTCGGCCAGTTGCAGCAGATTGGGGGCCTTCTTGGCCTTGACCGCGGCAGTGGTTTCCTGCTGCAGCTGCGCCTGCGAGGCAAAGGCGCGCAGCGTGACGCTGACCTGATCCTGCTCCTTGTTGTATTGCTTGGCCAGCTTTTCGAACTCGGCCTTGTTCGCGTCGGTCAGCGTATGCCAGACCTGGATTTCCACGGGGGCGGCATGCGCCACGCCCGCGGCCGCCATGGCGGCGCCAAAGACCCATGCCCGCCGGCTGGCGAACATCGCGCGGGCAACACCCGCCAATTGCAGTTTCTTCATAGGTTCACAGACCAAGGAAAGGAAATTCCGGTTCAGGCTGGCGCCCGCTGACCACGTCAGCCAGGGCCCGGCCCGAGCCAACACCCATCGTCCAGCCGAGCGTACCGTGTCCCGTGTTGACATACAAATTGGGGATACGACTGCGGCCGATGATGGGCACGTTGGAAGGCGTGGACGGGCGCAGGCCCGACCAATAGCCGACGCGCTCGAAATCGAGCGCGTCGGGAAAAAGTTGGCGGGCGAGGCGGGTAAGCGCCTCGCAACGCGCGGTGTTCAGGCCACGGGAATAGCCCGACAGCTCTGCCGTGCCGGCCATGCGCAGCCGGTCTCCCAGCCGCGAAAAGACGATCTTGTGGCTGCTGTCCGTCAGGCTGACCACGGGCGCGGCATCGGGCCTGACGATCGGGAAGGTCGCCGAATAACCCTTGGCCGGATAGACGTTGCAGGGGATGCCCAGTGGACGCAGCATGGCGGGACTGAAGCTGCCCATCGCCACCACGTAGGCGTCGGCCGACAGCGTGCCGTAGCGGCCGTCCGGATCGATCAGCTCCACGCCCTGCACGTTGCCGCCGGCCGTGAGCAGCCGGGTGGCCTGGGTGTTGTAGCGAAACTCGACACCGGCCCGCGCGCAATGCTCGGCCAGCGCGACCGTGAACAGGTGCACGTCACCGCTTTCGTCTTCCGGCGTGTAGTCGCCGCCGACGATGGTATTGCGATGCGGCGCCAGCGCGGGCTCGATGGCGATGACCTCGTCGGCCGACACCACGCGGCGCTCGACGCCGAAGTCGCGCATCAGCCCGGCGGCGCGCTGGGAATTTTCGAATTCCTGCGGATCGCGATAGAAATTCAGGATGCCGCGCTCCAGATGGTCGTACTGGATGCCCAGGTCGGCGCGCATGGCGCGCAACGTGGCGCGGCTGTATTCGGCCATGCGGACCATGGCGCGGATGTTGGGCGCCAGCCTGCCGGGCAAGCACTCGCGCAGGAACGCCAGGCCCCACATCCATTGGCGCCAGTCGAGCTGCGGGCGGAACAGCAGCGGCGCGTCTTCCTGGAACATCCACTTCAGCAGCTTGAACGGCGCCTGGGGATTGGCCCAGGGTTCGGCGTAGGACACCGAGATCTGCGCGCCGTTGGCCAGGCTGGTTTCCTGGGCGGGGCCGGTGCAGCGGTCGATCACCACGACGTCGTGGCCCGCCTGGCTCAGCCACCAGGCGCTGGAAATTCCGATGATGCCGCTACCCAATACCGCTACTTTCATGCCCGCATTGCTCCATGCGCGGAGTCTGGCGTCGGACCCGATGTCCGCGCGCCGCTCCAGGCCGCTGCCGAAATGACACTGCAGTTTACTCCGGCGGCCTGCCGCCGCCTACGATGCCCGCAGGCAAAAATTGGGGCGGAATCCGACGGCCCGGCTCCAGCCTGCCCGATCCGCCCCTTGCACCCAGCCGGCCAGGCCAGGCCCGGCTCAGCCAGCGGCCTTGGCCAGGTCGGCCTCCGACGTGAAGGCGTCGGCGTAGAACTCTTCCGCCGGCAGGCCGCACTGGACGCTGAATTCGCGCCGCGCCGCGTCCACCATCAAGGGCGTGCCGCAGGCATAGACCTGGTGGCCCGACATGTCGGCGATGTCCTGCATCACGGCCTCGTGCACGAAGCCGGTGCGGCCCGTCCAGCCGTCTTCCTGCAACGCGTTGGAGACCACGGGCACGTAACGGAATCCGGGCAGCGCCTCGGTCCACGACTGCGCCAGCGCGTCCATGTACAGGTCCTGCGGACGGCGACCGCCCCAGTACAGCGATACCGGACGCTGGATGTTCTTGTGGATCATGTGCTCGACGATGGCCTTGACCGGCGCGAAGCCGGTGCCGCTGGCCAGCAGCACCACCGGCTTGTCGCTGTCCTCGCGCAGGAAGAACGAGCCGAACGGTCCTTCCAGGCGCAGGATCTCGCGCTCTTTCATCTGCGTGGCGCCAGCCCCGAACACGTGGTCGGTGAACAGGCCGCCGGGCATGTGGCGGATGTGCAATTCCAGCGGGCTGCCAGTGTGCGGCGCGCCGGCCATGGAATAGCTGCGGCGGCGGCCGTCCTTCAGGATGACCTCGACGTACTGGCCCGCGTAATAGCGGAACTGCTCGGAGGCCGGCAACTGCAGCTTGAGCACGGCGACGTCGGGCGCGGCGCGCTCCATCGTCTGCACGCGCGAGGGCAGCTTGCGGATCTGGATATCGCTGGCGAGGCGAACCTCGGTGGATTCCACCACCAGATCCGACTCGGGCCGCGCCTGGCAGAACAGCGTATAGCCGTCGGCCAGTTCTTCGGGCGACAGGATCTGCGCGGGGTACTGGCCGGCGTCGAACTCCCCGGACACCACCTTGCCTTTGCAGGTGGAGCAGGCGCCGTTGCGGCAGCTGTAGGGCAGCACGATGCCCGCGGCCAGGGCCGCGTCGAGCACGGTCTGGCCGGGCTCGACCGGGAACTGGTGCTTGCTGGGTTGGATGATGACCTGGAAGCTCATGGCATGAAACAGTATGGGGTTGACGGGGCGCGCCATCGCGCGCGTCCCGCCCGGCCCGGCCTCAGGCCGGGAACTTGCGGATTTCCTTGACGCGGTTGGCGTCGTCCACCAGCACGACCTTCGGCTTGTGCGTGGCCGAGTCTTCCTCGGACATGGGGCCGTAGGTGCAGATGATCATCAGATCGCCCACCTGGGCGCGGCGGGCGGCGGCGCCGTTCAGCGAGATCGCGCCGCTGCCGCGGGCGGCCTTGATGATGTAGGTGTCGAAGCGCTCGCCGTTGGTGACGTTGTAGAGCTCGATGCGCTCGAACTCGCGCATGCCGGCAGCGTCCAGCAGGTCCTCGTCGATGCCGCAGGACCCCTCGTAATGCAGGTCGGCTTCGGTGACGGTGACGCGGTGCAGCTTGGCCCGCAGCATGATGCGTTGCATGGTAGAAAATATCCTGGTTTCGCGACCCGGAGCGCGAAGTGATGCAAGAATCCCGTCCTGGCGGCCAGCCTCGGCCGGCGACGCCCGGAACGGGACGGAAGGACGACGGCGCCCGGTTTTGCCGTCGAAAGCCGGTATTCTATAATTTTTGCCGCTGCGGGACGGCCTGCGGCTGCGCGCGATCAAACAAGCCGCGCATCCTGTCCCGGGGACGACCCCATCGCGCCGGCGGCGCGCCGGCAATCGGCGCATCGGTCATGCCGGCGCGGCTTTCGTAGGAGTCGTCATGACTTGGATCATCTTGGTGCTCGCGGGCCTGTTTGAAGTCGTCTGGGCCGTGGGCCTGAAATACACGCACGGATTCACCCGCCTCGTCCCCTCGCTCGTCACCGTGGCCGGCATGGCCATCAGCTTCTGGCTGCTGGCCCTGGCCATGAAAACGCTGCCGCTGGGCACCGCCTATGCCATCTGGGTGGGCATCGGCACCATCGGCGCCTTCATCGCCGGCATCGTGCTGTTCGGGGAATCCACCAGCTGGATGCGCATCGTCAGCGTGGGACTGATCGTGCTGGGGCTGGTCGGCCTGAAGCTGTCGTCGGCCTGACGCCAATCCGGTCCTGCCCCCCCACCCGGCGGCCATGTCCGCCGGGCCTAGAAATCCAGTTCGATCCGCACCGCGTCGCCAACCTTCAGGCGCGCCTGCGCCGGCGCGTCCAGGATGGCGTTCTGGCCGAACACCACGCCGATGTCCAGATTACGGTAGGACGCCAGCGTGCGGCCCGGCTCGTCGAACTGCTGCGCGCTGCGCTGGTCGATGTCCGGAATCGAGCAGCGGGTGCAGGGCTTGACGAAAGCCATGCGCACGTCCGCCGCCTCGATCAGCGCGGTGTGGTCCTCTTCGAATGCCTCCCAGTCCCCCTGCACCACGATATTGGGCCGGAACCGGTCCATCGGCACCTCGGCCGCGCCCTTCGCGCGCAGCCGGGCGTTCAGGTCGTCCAGCGAGGCCTGGTTGGCCACCAGCAGCGGAAAGCCGTCGGCGAAACCGAAATGATGGGTGCCCGAGAAACGCTCGGACTCGTCCGGATGCGCATCCAGCCAGCGCGACACCCAATCGGTCTTGGCCGGTCGGCGCGCGGCGGGATCGACCTTGTACAGGCGACAGGGCGTGCCCAGGAAATCCGAGAACCAGCGGCCGGCGGCGGCGCTTTCGCGCAGCGCGGGCAGGCTGTCCTTCCAGACGGTGACGGTTTCGCTGCCCGCTTCCAGGCCGGAGCCGTCCAGCGCGATCAGCAGGTCGGCCATGTCGGGCGCCGACACGCGCAGCGCGCCGTCGTCGATCGCGGTGCGGATGAGCGCCATGCGCGGCCACTGGCGCTGCGTCATGAACTGCCCGCTGCCGTCGATCAACATCCAGCGCCGGTCGTGCGCCAGCCCCGCGCGGTCGATAGGCGATTCGCTCAGATCGATGCCGGCGCAGGATTTGATGGGATAGATATGCAGGCTGAGGATACGGGCGGACATGGCGCGGATGGCGAGATGTGAAAGTCGCCAGAGCATAGCGGAAGGTCGAAAAAAAGCCCAGGCCGCGGCCTGGGCTGCGCGCGCCGGCGCTCCCCGTTGGGGATGCCGGCGCGCCGATCGCGGTGCAATCCTGCCTCAAGCGCCGACCAGCTTGAGTGCGTCCAGCGGCGTGACCGCCTTGAAGGCCTTGCGCGTGGCGATGTGCTCGGGCCTTGGCGTCAGGCCGTACTTCGGCGGACCCAGCGTGTTCTCCATGCTGTTGTAGACCATGAATACGTTGGCGCGCGGCCAGGGCGAGATGTTGCTGTTGGAGCCATGCATGGTGTTGCAATCGAAGAACACCACCGATCCGGCCTTGGCCGTCATGGCCTGGATGCCGCCCTGCTCCACCAGCAGCTGCAGGCTGACCGGATCCGGCACGCCGTACTCCTGCTTCTTGAGCGACTGCTTGTAGTGCTCGTTGGGCGTCTGGCCGACGCAGGAAATGAACTGCCGGTGCGAACCCGGCACCAGCATCAACGGGCCGTTGTTGGCGTTGTTGTCGGTCAGCAGCACCGAGCAGCTCAGCGCCCGCATGGCGGGCATGCCGTCCTCGACGTGCCAGGTCTCGAAGTCCGAATGCCAGTAGAACTCCTTGCCCTTGAAGCCCGGCTTCATGTTGGCGCGCGACTGGTGCACGTACACCTCGGACCCGAGGATCTGGCGCGCCACGTTGACCAGGCGCGGATCGCGCGTCAGGCGGGCCAGCACGGGGTTGAGCACATGCACCATGAAGATCGAGCGCACGGCGTTGCTGCCCGGCTCGGTGATGGCCTCTTCGCGCCGCATGATGGACGGGTCGCGCGTCATGCGCTCGACCTCGGCCGCCAGGGCGCGGACCTCGCCGGGCGACAGCAGATCTTCCAGCAGCAGGAAGCCGTCGCGTTCGTACCGTTCCAGTTGCGCGGCATCCAGGGCATCGGCGTAAAGGCCGTCGCCGTGGACCACCGGATCCTGGCGGGAAATGATGGCGGAACCGCGATCCGTACGCGAGGCGTACGGATCTTGCGCAGGTGAAATCATGTTCGCCTCCTTGTTCAGGCCGCGACCGCGTCGGCGCCCGCCTCGGGCAACGCATAGACGCCGTCCTTGTCGTGCACCTCCTGACCGGTCAGCGGCGGATTGAATACGCAGATGACGCGCAGCGGCTCCTTGCCGCCGCACAGCCAGTGCTCGTCATGCTCGTTCAGGGCATAGACCACGCCCGGTTCGAGCGCGTAGGTCTTGCCGTCGGCGATGGTCTGGATCGAGCCGTCGCCCTCGACGCACCAGACCGCTTCCAGGTGGTTCTTGTAGTGGATGTGCGTGCGGCCGCCCGGGAAGATCGTGGTTTCATGGAAGGAAAATCCCATGCCGTCCTTTTTCAGCAGCACGCGGCGGCTGACCCAGGTGTCCGTGCGGACTTCGTCCGCCGTTCCGATCACGTCCTTGACATTGCGTACGATCATCCGCGTTTACCTCCAAATTTCAGAATGCGGGCGGACTGCCCGTCTTCGTCGGCCAGCGCCTCGGACACGCTGGCCTCGATCACTTCCAGGCCGCGCATCAGCAGGCCTTCCTCGATAGTGAGCGCGGGCAACAGCTTGAGCACTTCGTCGTGCGCGCCCGAGGTCTCGATGACGACGCCCTTGCCGAAGGCGCGCTTGGCGATACGGTTGGCCAGCGCCGGCGAGGCGTTGGACACCAGCCCCTGGATCAGGCCGCGGCCGCGCACCGACAGGCCGGCATTGGGAAAGCTGTGCACCAGGTTTTCCAGCCAGTCGCGCACCAGGCTTTCCTTGCGCTGGATCTCGGCGCTGAAGGCAGCGTTGGTCCAATAGGTTTCCAGCGCCTGCGTGGCGGTGACGAAGGCCAGGTTGTTGCCTCGGAACGTGCCGCTGTGGGCGCCCGGTTTCCAGACGTCCAGCTCGGGTTTCATCAGCACCAGCGACATGGGCAGGCCGAAACCCGACAGCGACTTCGACAGCGTGATGATGTCCGGCCGGATGCCGGCGGCCTCGAAGCTGAAGAAGGTGCCGGTGCGGCCGCAGCCGACCTGGATGTCGTCCACGATCAGCAGCATGTCGTGCCGCTGGCAGAGCTTGGCCAGCTCTTTCAGCCAGCGCAGCGTGGCGACGTTCACGCCGCCCTCGCCCTGCACGGTCTCGACGATCACGGCGGCCGGCTTGTCCAGGCCGCTGCTGGGGTCATCCAGCATGCGCTCAAGATAGGCCATGGTGTCGACGTCGGGACCGAAGTAGCCGTCATACGGCATGAAGCTGGTGTTGGCCAGCGCGTAGCCCGCCGCGTCGCGGAACTTCATGTTCGCGGTCGCCGCCAGCGAACCACCGCTCACGCCGTGAAAGCCGTGCGTGAACGACACCACATTGGGGCGGCCCTTGACCTGGCGCGCGATCTTCAGCGCCGCCTCGACCGCGTTGGTGCCGGTGGGTCCGGTGAACTGCAAGGTGTATTGCCAGTTGCGCGGCTTGAGCAGCACGCGGTCCACGGTTTCCAGGAACGCCTTCTTGGCGCTGGTGGCCATGTCCAGGCCGTGCACCACGCCATCGGCGCGCACGTAGTCCAGCAGCTTTTCCTTGAGGACAGGATTGTTGTGGCCATAGTTCAGCGTGCCGGCGCCGCTGAAGAAGTCTATGTACTCGGTTCCCTCCTCGTCGATCAGCGTCGAGCCCCTGGCCTGGCTGAATATCACGGGGAACGACCGGATGTAGCCCCTTACTTCCGACTCCATCCGGTCAAAGATTTTCAAGTCCATGTGATCAATCCTCCCTTTCAGATCATGAGTTGACAGACGGCCTGCTCCCGCCCGGCCACGCCTCGCGGCGGCCGGACCGTCAGCACCATCCCGGTTATGGCAGGGCGCCCGCCCCACCCGCCTACGGGGCGGGCAAGGTGAACGGGCCTATCCTCAACAACATCTCGTCGTCATGGTCCGCGCCGCCGAACAATTGCCGGTCGAAGAACGGCTGCTCGCTGACGTGGGCGCCCAGCTCCGCGGCGAGGCCGGCGAAGCTGCGGCGCGAAGCCTGGTTGTCAGGCCCCACCGTGGTTTCGAGATGACGAACATGCTCCAGCCCCTTGCGCCGCAAGAGTTCTCTGAGCATGGCGCGGCCTAACCGATGGCCGCGTGCGCGGGCGTGCACCGCGACCTGCCAGACGAACAGGACGTCGGGCCGGTCGGGCAGCACATAAGCGGAGATAAAACCGTCGATGCGTCCTCCGGCGCTTTCGGCCAGGACGCAGGTGTCGCTGAAATGCTCAGCCAGGAGCAAGTACGCGTAGAGGGAATTGAGGTCGAGCGGCGGGCACTCGGAGATGAGGCGGTGCAGGGCGGCGCCGTCCTTGCGGCTGGGCGGGCGCATCTGCTGCGTCCCGCCGCAAGCCGCCGGCGCCACGGCACTTGAGAGGATGGGGGTTTCCTGTGCGGTATCGATCATACGACCAGCCCCGATTCGGGAGGCGCGCCGCCGGTGGGCACCTCGAGGATGGGAGAAGCAGGATCGGCGTGCGGCTCGGCGGCGGCCGCGTGCCCGTCCTGCTCCATCAAGGCCACGATGCGCTCCAGCGACAGCGTGATGGTGGCCTGCTCCAGTTCCGGCAACGCGTTCAGCGCGTCCGCCAGGTGTTTCTGTAGCGGCGATGGCGCATCCTTGGCCAGTGCGCGTCCGGCTTCGGTCGCGGTGACGAACACGATGCGGCGGTCTTCACGGCCGCGCTCGCGCCGGATCAGCCCCTTGTCCTCCAGGCGGTCCAGGATTCCGACCACGGTGCTGGGACTGACGTGGATCTCGCGGCTGATCGCCGTGGCCGTCAGCGGCCCGTTGGCGATGACGGTGCGCAGGCACATGAGCTGCGGCGCGGTGATGTGGCTCACCGCCGACAGCTGCCGCGAATGCAGGGCGATCGAGCGCGTGATGCGGCGCAAGGCCCGCAGGATGCGCAGGTCGTACTGCTGCGAGGGATCGGTTACGGTCTGTTTATTCATGACTGAATCAGTTCAGTTAAATTGATTTCTGTACAAATGATATGAGCGCAATTCTCCTCTGTCAAACCTGAGCCCGGCGGATTTTGTAATCAAATCCATGTACCCCGCCCGCCCTCTGCCCCGGCGTTTCCCGCGACGACAGCCG
>NZ_JCBANH010000024.1:0-74954 GCF_059760925.1 Achromobacter sp. 1011791174 | reverse complement strand
CTTGGGGGTTGTAGGGACCAGGGAGGACAGGCGGCGAGGTTGTGGTGTTTGGGCGACTGCGAACTTGCCGCTCAAGGTGGTGCTGGATTCGGTTGTTTTCAGCACTGCCTGTACGGCAGATAACCCGCGCCGTGCTGGCAAGCGCCACTTTAGCCTTTCTAAGCTGCCTGTGCGGCAGCGAACGCCCACAGCAGGATCTCGGCCTTTTCGGCGTATTTCTAAGCTGCCTGTGCGGCAGCGAACTATCCGGCGGCAACGCCCTGGGCAGCTTCAATTTTCTAAGCTGCCTGTGCGGCAGCGAACGCGTCTACGTCTTCGGGCTGACCGTCCGAGGCTTTCTAAGCTGCCTGTGCGGCAGCGAACACGACCGAGCGCACATCGCGCCTGCACGTCATTTTCTAAGCTGCCTGTGCGGCAGCGAACCTTTTCCGACCCCGACAGTGCTTCCTCGACGATTTCTAAGCTGCCTGTGCGGCAGCGAACCGCTGTTGCCAGGGCGCGCGCCCCTCACACATTTTCTAAGCTGCCTGTGCGGCAGCGAACCCTTCAAAGTCGTCAGCCGCGGCCGCGCGGACTTTCTAAGCTGCCTGTGCGGCAGCGAACCATGCGCCGCGCCCTGGAACTCTACGCTTTCTAAGCTGCCTGTGCGGCAGCGAACGCCAGGCTCGCCTGGAAACGGTGGGCTGACATTTTCTAAGCTGCCTGTGCGGCAGCGAACGGCCGGGTGTCCGTTGGTGTGGTTGCACACTGTTTTCTAAGCTGCCTGTGCGGCAGCGAACATTGATCTTGGCGCGTTCGCTGCGGAGTTCATTTTCTAAGCTGCCTGTGCGGCAGCGAACATAGCTCAGTCGGTAGAGCGACGGACTGTTAATTTCTAAGCTGCCTGTGCGGCAGCGAACTCAGCCGGCGATATCCCTAGATACGGTCGAGCGGTTTCTAAGCTGCCTGTGCGGCAGCGAACCGCATATCCGCAGAACACGCACACGATGCAAGTTTCTAAGCTGCCTGTGCGGCAGCGAACCTGATGCTCGTAGTCGATGACCAGACGGCGTTTTTCTAAGCTGCCTGTGCGGCAGCGAACCCCGCTAACAAGCGCTCCCACGACGCGAAAGATTTCTAAGCTGCCTGTGCGGCAGCGAACAGAACACGATGATGATCGGCGCCGACGGGGAGTTTCTAAGCTGCCTGTGCGGCAGCGAACAGCGCTGGCCAGCATCTGGCGAAGCCGCTGCATTTCTAAGCTGCCTGTGCGGCAGCGAACGTGTTGGTGCTGGGCGCTGGCGTGCTGCTGTATTTTCTAAGCTGCCTGTGCGGCAGCGAACGATAGCTGGGACGACTTTGCGCGCAGCTATATTTTCTAAGCTGCCTGTGCGGCAGCGAACAGGCTGGCTTCCATCCCGTGGCGCGCGCCACTTTTCTAAGCTGCCTGTGCGGCAGCGAACGAAAGGAGCGACGCATGAACGCCCCCGCCTATTTTCTAAGCTGCCTGTGCGGCAGCGAACCGACAACGGCCGGGTCGATGATCAGGTTCTCTTTTCTAAGCTGCCTGTGCGGCAGCGAACCGTGTCGGGGCGCCGACCGTGCGCAGCCGTGTTTTCTAAGCTGCCTGTGCGGCAGCGAACAAGAACAGACCGGTGTCGGCGCCGGTCCCGGTTTTCTAAGCTGCCTGTGCGGCAGCGAACGTTGGCCCCGTCCAGCGCGATCAGCCGGCGCATTTCTAAGCTGCCTGTGCGGCAGCGAACATACGACTTCTTCGAGAACGAGTCAGGCAAGAATTTCTAAGCTGCCTGTGCGGCAGCGAACAACAAAGGCTGGTATCGCGGTCCGATTACGCATTTCTAAGCTGCCTGTGCGGCAGCGAACTCAGGAAGAGGGCCATCACAGCGCCCTCCCAATTTTCTAAGCTGCCTGTGCGGCAGCGAACGTCCGTAGCGGCAACAACCCCGGCCTGAAAGCTTTCTAAGCTGCCTGTGCGGCAGCGAACCAGGCGGGGCTTGATCAAAAGAAGGTCGAGAATTTCTAAGCTGCCTGTGCGGCAGCGAACGCGAGCCTGGGATGAAGATCAACGCCGAGGCCGTTTCTAAGCTGCCTGTGCGGCAGCGAACGGCAGCACCGCCAGCCCGATCAGCTTCGACATTTTCTAAGCTGCCTGTGCGGCAGCGAACAAGCATGAGGTACGCGTCGGCGGCGGCGTTGGTTTCTAAGCTGCCTGTGCGGCAGCGAACCCGATCCAGCGCGGCGCCACGGCCAGCGGCAATTTCTAAGCTGCCTGTGCGGCAGCGAACGCATGCGATCCACCACGCGGCAATGCGGTAACTTTCTAAGCTGCCTGTGCGGCAGCGAACGGATGGTCAGCGTTGATGACCTGTTGCCGCTCTTTCTAAGCTGCCTGTGCGGCAGCGAACATGGCCTGGAGCCGCTACGGCGGGAACAGCTATTTCTAAGCTGCCTGTGCGGCAGCGAACGCGCATCGCCAGCAGCGGGAGCTGCGGGCAGTTTTCTAAGCTGCCTGTGCGGCAGCGAACTTGCAGCTTTGTGATACCCATGAGCAGCTCTTTTTCTAAGCTGCCTGTGCGGCAGCGAACCTGCGCTGTGTTCTGTACGCGGGCTATGCGGATTTCTAAGCTGCCTGTGCGGCAGCGAACTCGACTTGTCCTCGATGAGGAGCTGCCGTAGCTTTCTAAGCTGCCTGTGCGGCAGCGAACGTCGCCACCCAGCTGATCAACGCGAACGGCAATTTCTAAGCTGCCTGTGCGGCAGCGAACGGTAGCCGGCACTGCATCCGCCCGGGGGGTAGTTTCTAAGCTGCCTGTGCGGCAGCGAACGTTCCGGCCTTGCGCGACTCCGCAGCCTTCAATTTCTAAGCTGCCTGTGCGGCAGCGAACGTGCGTACCATGGCCGGGCTGGGAGCGCCGCATTTCTAAGCTGCCTGTGCGGCAGCGAACTACGGTAGGTGCGGCTTCCCGTCATGCCGTGCAGTTTCTAAGCTGCCTGTGCGGCAGCGAACCCGCCCCCACCGGGGAAGGGCGAAACAGGACATTTCTAAGCTGCCTGTGCGGCAGCGAACGTCCGGCACCTCACGCGATACGATGTTCAGCATTTCTAAGCTGCCTGTGCGGCAGCGAACAAGATCACGCACAAACTTGATCGCCTGCCTGATTTTCTAAGCTGCCTGTGCGGCAGCGAACAGGCGCACGACTGGGCCACCGCGTTCGGTTGTTTTCTAAGCTGCCTGTGCGGCAGCGAACGCAAAGCCGAACATCATCTGCTCTGCTGTGCTTTTCTAAGCTGCCTGTGCGGCAGCGAACGTCCGGCGCCCACAGCACCAGGTCGACCCACTTTTCTAAGCTGCCTGTGCGGCAGCGAACGTACAGCATGGCCGGCTTGACCGTGCCCTGCTTTTCTAAGCTGCCTGTGCGGCAGCGAACGAAGAGCGTGACGCGGCGCTCGAAGTCGAGCATTTCTAAGCTGCCTGTGCGGCAGCGAACAAAGGGTCAGGCGGCAAGCTGCGTGAGCTGCTTTTCTAAGCTGCCTGTGCGGCAGCGAACTGAGAAACTCGCGCGCATCATGGAGGCTAATTTTTCTAAGCTGCCTGTGCGGCAGCGAACACCGGCAGTGAGGTGTGCGCTGATCCGTTCAATTTCTAAGCTGCCTGTGCGGCAGCGAACGCCTACATGGCCGAAACCGAGCCCCAGGCCAATTTCTAAGCTGCCTGTGCGGCAGCGAACGCTGCCGCCTTCCATCAGCTCCACGCTGAAGTTTTCTAAGCTGCCTGTGCGGCAGCGAACGCCGTCGTCACCTGGAGCAACCAATTGGATCGTTTTCTAAGCTGCCTGTGCGGCAGCGAACTTCTTCTGGCGTAGGGAATCGGCCTAGGTACATTTCTAAGCTGCCTGTGCGGCAGCGAACGCCTTGAAGGCGTTGTAGGTGGCCATGTCCTTGTTTCTAAGCTGCCTGTGCGGCAGCGAACCAGCCGCGCGCCTGGCACTGCATCGCCGTCCTTTTCTAAGCTGCCTGTGCGGCAGCGAACATCACAGACTCCTGGGGGCTGGTGTTGATGATTTTCTAAGCTGCCTGTGCGGCAGCGAACGTCGGCACCGCCCAGGTCGGCACCGCGCAGGTATTTCTAAGCTGCCTGTGCGGCAGCGAACTCCGGGGCACATCTCGCAGGTTTGCGATCCGGTTTTCTAAGCTGCCTGTGCGGCAGCGAACATGCGGGGTTGCTCGAAATGGACGCTGCGTTTTTTCTAAGCTGCCTGTGCGGCAGCGAACTCCCCATCGCGCAGATACGGGAACACCACGTATTTCTAAGCTGCCTGTGCGGCAGCGAACAGCTGCATGGCGAATTCGTCTACCGCCAAGGCTTTCTAAGCTGCCTGTGCGGCAGCGAACGCCATGGCAGCGCCCTGGTCGCCCGTGGCAGATTTCTAAGCTGCCTGTGCGGCAGCGAACGCCTGCTTGGCCAGCATGCGGCAGATCTCGTATTTCTAAGCTGCCTGTGCGGCAGCGAACGCTTCGCGCTGGCGTGACGGTCACCGCGTGGATTTCTAAGCTGCCTGTGCGGCAGCGAACGAAATTGTCGCCGCCAACGCCGCGCCGGAGCTTTTCTAAGCTGCCTGTGCGGCAGCGAACTTCTGCATCTTCGCGTCGTCGATCCACTCCAATTTCTAAGCTGCCTGTGCGGCAGCGAACCGCTGGTCCGCCGCGCGCGCCAGCAAGCTTCTTTTCTAAGCTGCCTGTGCGGCAGCGAACGGTGTGTCGCTCGTGCCGCATTCCATCTGGGTTTTCTAAGCTGCCTGTGCGGCAGCGAACCACGCGATACCGCACCGCGCCGGCCGTGGAAATTTCTAAGCTGCCTGTGCGGCAGCGAACCTGTGGCCTACACCGCCACGCACATGCAGATTTTTCTAAGCTGCCTGTGCGGCAGCGAACTTCGAAAAGCCTGAACGCCCACGCGACCGTGCATTTCTAAGCTGCCTGTGCGGCAGCGAACTGGCCGTACTGTGGTGGGCACAAGTACTCGCATTTCTAAGCTGCCTGTGCGGCAGCGAACGCCGACCTGATGAGGCCGGCCCCGACTGGATCTTTCTAAGCTGCCTGTGCGGCAGCGAACACCGGATCGCCAGCCGCGTTGATCGTGAGCATTTTCTAAGCTGCCTGTGCGGCAGCGAACTATGGCCAAAAACCACTAACCCATTGATTTTTAAAGAAACAACCTTCAAAACCTCACCAACACCCAAATTCCGGGCACATTCCTAACCCATTGATTTTTCAGGCCTTCCAATCACACCCAAAAAAAGGGTTCAAAACCACGGCACCGTACCGCCCTGGCTCAAGCCATAGGAATTGAACCCTTTACCAGCCCCGACCTCCTCCCCGCGCTCCTGAGCAATGAACAGGCAGAACGGCTGCCTGGTGCTGGCGCTGTTCAGACGGACGAAGGGCAATTCGACCTGACGCTCGACGCTGTCGGGAATGGCTGCGGCGGCCTGGTCCGCCGTTTCTCCCTTGCGACGCATGCGGCGACGGCGCAGGCGTTCCGCGCTGGTCTTGAACTGACGGCGCTGCACCACGTAGCGCGGCGCGTCGGACGGCGCAGGTGCCAAGTCAGTCAGCCGAACGTGATCCCGCATGCCCTGCAGCCATGCCAAGGCCATCAGGTCCTGAAGCGCATCGGGATCGCCGTGCAACCTCAGCACCGAGCCCATGGTGCGCGGCCGCAAGCGGTACTGGGGAAAGCTGACCCCGATGCTTGCCGATTGCAGCTGCACCAAGGCCCGATGCAGCTTGGCCACTAACGCCCCCAGCAGATGCGCGTGGCTGAACTCTGGATCGGGCAACAAGGTGATGTCTATATAGTGGGTCGTCATGGCGGTCAGCTCGCATCGCCGAACACGCCGCCGCGGATCAAGACCGCCATCACGAAATGCTGTTGCTCGGTCGGCGGCGCCTTGTCCTTGAGCAGCCAGTCGTCCAGCAGGGTATAGAAGTCCTGTTTCTGCTTGGGCTGGCGATAGGCCTTGCCTTGCGTGGTGACCGAACCGTAGGGTTCCACAGCGATCGGCCCCAGATCGTGCGCGCCTTCGTACCAGGTATCGATAGTGCGCAAGGCATTGCCGATCTTCTGGGAATGGATGGCGGCGATCTCCTGACCTTTCTCGCCGATCTGGTAGAGCGTCTTGCTCTTGTCGCCGCGTCCGCGATCCAGGATCAGTTCCTGGGACGGAAACACCTCCTGCCCCGCACCCACCCGCAAGAACGCCGTGACCTGCAGCAGCACATGACCGCCTGCCAAACCCTCAGCGATCACAGAACCCAGTGACTTCACCTCATCACTCAACGCGTCCAGCGCGCGCAGATTCTGCGCCAGGGCATCGAAGCGCCATTGCTGGTCAGCCTTGCCGTCCTTGAGCCGCGCCACATCCACTCGCACATGTTCCGCACCGACCCGGTTGCGCCACAGGAAGCGGCCATTGGCCAGGTTGGCCGCATAGCGGTTGGCCAATTCGGCATAGCCGTGCTCCGCGACGTAGGACTGCACGGTCTGCAAGAGTTTGGCCTGATATTCCGCGCTGTTGCATGCGGACGGCGTGCCCGTGCCGGGCAGCACGCGCAGCGTGAATTGCACCTTGAGCGTGTCGGCATCCGAGGGCAGGGTCGCCACGTCCACGGTTTGCAGGTTGGGGTTCTCTATCGCAGCGTCGAGCTTGGCGGGATCCTGGTCCTTGGCCTTGAGGCGGTTGGAGATGGTGCCGCGCACGGATTTCTCGCGCAGCCGAACGGGCGGCCACGATGCGGATTTCGCCAGATCCTCCCAGTTGCCGGCATGGAAGACGGCGTCGGAGGGATCCAGCTTGCGTTCAAAAGCCAGGACGGAGGCGGTCTTGAGTGCGTTCGACATGATGATTCAATCCTTGTAAATGGCGTATTCAAATCAACGGGACGAGCGGCGACGCTCAGGAATAGGGATAGATCTCGTCGTCATCTTCCTGCCCGGTCTCATCCGTGACGGGAAGCTGCGACGGATCCGGCGCATAGTCGTTTCGGCAGCGATACAGGCCCAGGGCTTCGTCGGTCTCGGCGCGCCAGAGCAGTTGTTCCAGGTGCTCGAGCCGGTGCGGGCTGATCCATTCGCCCATGGAATAGACCGATTCGACGAAGCGCAACGGTGTCGCGGCATCTCGGGCGTTCAGGACAGAACCTGCTTCGTGCAACGGCGATAGCGCGGCATAGCCGACCGGTATCGGCACGATCCAGCCGCTGCCAGCGCCGCGCCAGGGATCCGCCCAGCGCTGCTTGCCATCGGCGGGCGCGGGTTCGCCGTCCTGGAGTGGTACCGGCTCATAATTGAAGCGCGAGGCATGGAGCCAGGCGTCCAGCAGGGACGTCTGCGGATCGCGCTCGCGGAGACGATGCAACCGGTCAGCCAGCAGATCATCGCGTCCGACCAGAGCAAAACCTGGCAACCACTGGCGCCGCCATTTGCGGAACTGCTCATCGCGCTTCTGCGTGTCGTCCGCAAGGACTTCCATCCAGGGATGCACACGCCGGCCGGGCGCGGCGCGTGAAGGCAGCAGGCTGCCGCCGGCTATGCGCATTTGGGACAGCACATCGCCTGCCTTGTCTGCCCAAGTCCGTGTGAAGGTGTCATCGTCGCTCAACAACTTTGACGCGGCGCCAGCAGCACGGTTTTCCGAGACGGTGAAAACCAGTGTGATGTCCAGATGAATGCGGCCTTCCTCAACAATGGCCGCCGTGCTGCCGTCCTTGTCCACGGGATTGCGGGCCAGGTTGAAGCTGCGCACATAACCTTGTGTCGTTTGTTCCTGATGATGGTGGCAGATCACGCCTACGGTGTGCAGCCGCAGCGGGACATTGGCCTTGACCAGATTGCGCTCCAGCGCCCACATCAGGCCGGTGAAGGCGGTGATGGAAGGAAAGCCGTGCGTCAGCGGGCTGGAGATGGCGTTGGCGTTTTGGATGCGGAGGTGGGGAAAGGTCAGGATGGCTTGAGGTACAGGAACTCGCATCACGGCGTTCCCCCTCTCTTTGTCATTGGTTTGGCGTGCGTCGTACGTATCGGGATATAGCCCGGCGCATTCAGCTGCTTGCGCAGTTCACGCAATTGCTGCACAAAGCCGTCCTGGTCCGTCAGCAGCTCTTTTTCCCATTCTCGCGCTTCCACGTCACCCACCGGCAACAGACTGGACAGCTCGGCGTTCAGCCATTTGGCAAAGTTTCTGCCGACCTCGGCAGGCCAGCGCATCCATAACCATTTTTCAGCGAAATTCGTCTCACCAGGCAGCTCCGCACGCAAGGGATCCAACCACAGCTGCTCTTCTTCCACCAGCTTTCCAAAGCGTCCCGTGTCGCATGTCCAGCCAGCCGGAAGTACCTGCCGCAACTCGCCTGCCAAGCACGCCATCTCATCCAACAAGGTGTCGATCATCGCTTCGCGACGTTGCCGGGTTTCCGTGTTTGGCGGCGGCTCAGAAGCCAGGAAGATCCGCAGTTCGTGCACAGTCTTGCGAACTACAGGACGTGCGATGAACAGTTTCTCAAACACTGAACGCGCATGCACGGGCAGCCGGAGCTTGCTGGGACGCCATACCGGAGGCAATGACGCCAACAGGTAGTTCACTCCGCCACGCTCGCTATTGAGCTGGGAAATGTTCTGCGGCTTGGTACCTCCCAACTTCTGGACGGCCAACCCCGGATAGTCCTGGAATACACCATCGTGCCATTTACCGTCACGCCTGGCCTGGCGAGCCACCTTGTTGGCGTCGCCAAACCGATATTCCTGCAACTGCGCGTGTACGGCATGCGCCAGTGAGGTGGCATGCAACGGAGCCAACAGCTCGTAGCCTTCATCCGCGCAAGCATCACTGTCCGTCAGCCAATAAAACTGCTTGGCACGAATGTGCGAGCCGGGCTGACCTGCCCGCGGCTGAGTCAGCGCCACGAAGGCATCTCTTAGTTTTCCAGACTGTTCAGCATCGTCATCCAGCGCTTGACGAGCGTTTGCATCGTCCGCCACCAACGCCGCCAACAAGCTGATCCCATCCACCTCGATCTTGAGGAACTTGTAGACGTCGAGCGCTGCCGCATTTCCCACCACGTCGCCGGCAAAGGACGGTCCCAATGTATGACTGCCCACCTCCCGCAACGCCGGCAGGCTCGCGGGCTCCACATAGAGACTGGTGCCTCGCGCATCTGGATGGATGGGTTTAAGGGAATGGGTAACGACCTGGATTTGTGCCGCTCGTCGGGCGGCGTCTGCTATCCAGGTATCGGGTTGATGCTGCGTTAATAATTCCTGGCGTTTGGGATCGTCTTTGGCCAACTGACCCAACTTGGCCTGCAGACGGGCCTGGAGAAAAGTTGCGATTGCGTCACGCCAACGCTTGACGCGTGGATTGAATGGCATTACTTCTCCTTTCCTATGGAGTGCTATCTTCTTTCCATGATACGTGGAATCTAACGTATAAACTGCCCTTGCGCTGCCGTGTAGGCAGCTCAGAAATCATACCGCCTCCAGAAGCTTGCTGGCGCGCGTTGCGCTGCCGTGTAGGCAGCTCAGAAAATGATCCGTGGGATCTGTTCACCCCCTTTTGCTGCCGCGCAGGCAGCCGACGAAACACTTTAAAGGTGACGCTTCACAGTACGTATTGACAAGGTAAATACGGCTACTACCATGGACACTTGGGACGTTGAATACGAAATCAATGGTGATCTGTTCGTCTGGAACCGGCACAAAGCAGAAGAGAATCAACGCAAACATGGTGTGAGCTTTGAAGATGCTGCTTGCGTGTTCGGAGATCCATATTTCATTCTCACGGACGCATCGCGCAATGATGAAGCGCGTGATGCAATCGTCGGTCTGGACCTGCAAGCACGATTGCTTTTCGTCGTACACATTGAGATCGCACCCTTGTACATACGCATCATCTCTGCACGTCGCGCAGAACCTCGAGAGGAGGCCATCTATGCTGACTGATCGCCTGAAAGGCCGTTTGATCAAGAACCGCCCGATGACGTCGATCACGCTGCGCATTCCGGTAGACGTAGTCGAATCGATGAAGACCATCGCGCCGCAGCGCGGCTTTTCCGGATACCAAGCCCTGCTAAAGTCATATCTCAGCGAAGGCTTGCGCCGTGACGAGCAGCAATTCGCTTCCGCTTCGCATGCCCGCTTGGTCGAAGCGCTCAAGCGCCATGGCGTTTCCCCCGCGCTGATCGAGCAGGCCGAACGCGAAGCGGCCGACGCCTGACGCGGGCAGTGTCTGCGCATCGCCTCGCGCGAGCCTGCCCGCACGGTCGCCTTCATTATTTCGCCTTGAATCCCAGACACTCGTGATACCACCAACCCTGCCCTGCGTTGTCGGGCAGGCTGGCAATGGCGTATCGCTGCGCGCAGTCCGGTAGCGACTGCCCCAATTCCTG
The DNA here is from genome assembly GCF_059760925.1 of Achromobacter sp. 1011791174. Classification (NCBI taxonomy): domain Bacteria; kingdom Pseudomonadati; phylum Pseudomonadota; class Betaproteobacteria; order Burkholderiales; family Alcaligenaceae; genus Achromobacter; species Achromobacter sp. 1011791174. Next base: position 64,511 of record NZ_JCBANH010000024.1, on the reverse strand, counting down.
CGCCAGCGTCATCAAATCCTCCAGCAAACTGCCTCGCAGCCAGGGCGTGACGCTGCCAATCGCGATGCGCTCCAACGGCACCGAATGCCGCTGGAACGCATCGACCGGCACGTGCAGGGGTTTCCTGCGATCCCGCTCATCGACCACGCGATGCAGCAACAACCGCTCTTCCTCATCGTCAGGCAGCAGCGCGACATCCACGCGCGGCGCCGGATCATGGCGAAAGCGCTGGAACTGCGGCAACAGACCCGTCAGCCAGAGGTTCTCGCTGCTGGCCCAATGCTGGCTGGCCGAACGCTGCACGGACGGCGCGTTTGGATTGTCCGTGGCGGGAGGCAGCATCGCTTCGTGCATGCGCGCATGTTCCAGATCGACCAGATTGCGAGTGGGGCGCAGCCCTTCCTTGACGACGGAGATGCGCGCGCGCGCATCAACCGGCCAGATGACCGCGCCGGCGGTTTCCCGAGCCAGCAACGATTGCAGTTGATGCGACTTCAAATGGAAGTAACGCTCCATGCCCGTCTTGCCGCCGGTCTCATCCATTTCAAAACCTGGCTTGCAAAAGGCGGCCTTGCCCGACGGCTTTTCGTAGGCTCGCAGATTGCTGTCCAGCACCCGCATGTTCACCCCGCCCGCCTTGCCCGGCCGATGCCGTCGCACCCGCCCGGCCAGCTGAATAAGCGATCGCATCGACGAGGGTTCGACCACGGCCCAGTCGTAGTCATGGTCACGCCCCACTTCCGTGACCGGCGAACCCAGGACGATGAACAGATGATGAGATTCCGGGCTGGCATCCACCAGGGCGCGTATCGACGGCTGTCGGAAGACCGGAGCGATCCCATCCGTGGCGCGGCGGTCAAGCACGGTGTCTAGCTGCCGCTCGATGCTGGAGCGCGCCAACAAGGGAAACTGCGAGTGATAGACGCACAGATGCACGCGCACGCCGGGCGCGGGCGCGCCTTGGGCATACATGGCCAGCGCCACATCGAACAACGGATCGATATTCGCCATGCGGACCAGGCCGAAGCTCACGCGCTTGCCGCTGGCGGGATCGACGCCATGATTGTGGGGCTGCTGATGCAGTTCCCAGGCCTGCGCCAACACATAGCGGGCGAAGTCGCGGCGGCGATCGGCTTCGTTCATTCCGCTCCATTCGGTTGGCAGCGCCGCAATGGCGGCCAGCCGGCGCGGCTCGGCCTGGGCGAGCTGCGCCACGCGCTTTTCCACGAAGCGTTCATGGCAGGCGCGAAAACCCTGCGCGTCGGCGCAATCCTGCTCCTGCTGATGAAACTCGTCCATCCACAGGCAGCAGATGGCGGCGGGCTCGCCGGGCCGCTCGCCGCGATGACGCTGATACACCTCGCGTCCGGCGCGATAGGCCAGGAACAGTCCCTCGACCAGCGCCGGCGGCAAGGTGGCCGAGGACAGCAACACGCGCGCGCCCAGCAATCCCGCCCAATGCACCAGCCGCGTCAACGCCGGCAGGTCGGCCATGTCGAAATCGTCCGGCTCGTCCAGCACCAGGTCGCTGGTCATGAGCCGCAGCATGGGCGCGATCTGGCGGCCGCCGCGCAGGCTCTCGGTGGCGGGCGTCAGGTGGTCCACGGTGCAGGCCAGCACGGGCGCGGCAATCAGCGAGCGAACCTGGGCATCGTCGGTCAGACGTTGCAGCAGCGGATGCCGGTCGTCGCCTTCGAACAGAACTTGCCCGCCTTCGTCGAGCAGTGCCTGGCGCGAGGCCGAGCCCGTCGCCTCGGCCCGGGCTTCCCAGTATTCGAACAAGGCGCGGCTGGCGGCGCCGCCGACCTTGATGGCCAGCTGCTCATCGCCCAGGCCCAGATCCCTCTGAAACACGCGCCCTGTCTGCAAGGTCAGTGTACGCAAGCCAATGGCGAATGCGCAGCGCATGCCCACGCCAGGGTCGGCCAAGGCATTCATGATGCGGGCATTGCCCAGCGTCTTGCCGCAGCCGGTCGACGCCATGTTGACGATGAACGCACCCTGGCGCTGCGCGCGCTCACGCACGCCGGCGGCCAGGTCGGCCGCCTTGTCCTGCCATTGGAATCGTGGATTGGAATTGCGCTTTTTCAGGCCACGGTGATTTTGCAAGGCGGGCAGGCTGCGCGTCAGCGTGGGCAGCGAACGCGCCACCAATGTGGCATGTGCCTGCACGCCGAGCAGGTGTTCATCCAGCGTCTGGTTGAACAGGACCTTCCCAGCTGGCGCATCATGGTTTCCGCGCGTGTTCGCATACAGCGGATAGCTCGCATTGCGATAGGGCTTGCGCTGCGCTTCGTCCTCGATACTTGAGTAATGATGATCCGCCAGCATCAGGCACATGCGCGAGACGTGCATCGCGAATGGGTCCGTCATTACCGTGCCCCAGTCCGCCGGCCGAGGCAGCTCCAGCAGTTTGCGTGCATAGCGTGCGGCCTGCTTGCGCCATGCGAGCGTGCCAACAGGCAGCCCCAGCGGGAAATGCCAGTGGGCGTGCACGCTGGAAATAGGTGCATCCTCGCGAGGTTCATTCCAATCGGCGCTGATGCGCTGCAACAGCCCGTGCAGCTCGGCAGCGTTCACGAACCGGGGATGGGCGCCAAAGCGCCGCCAGCGATACTGCGGTTGATCGATATCCTCGCCGATGCTGCCGCTGTCCTGCGATACCGGCTTGCATGGCAGACGATGGTGCGTCAGCACCAGCCAGGCCACGGCCTGAGCCAACGGCGGCAACGAGGCAAAAGGCAGGCATTCTCCAGCCTGCGGCTCGTCAATACCGTCTCGCAACAGGCGGCCTCCTTCGGTATCCAGCCATTGCCTCTCGAAAGCCTGTGCTTGCGCGTCCGCATCGGCGCTAGCGGCCAGCCGACGCAGCCAACCCGCATCGTCGTCATCGCCCACAAAGGCGTGGAACAGGCGCACCGACACCCATTCATGACGATAGTGATTGCGCTCCCGCAAGCCAGGCTGCTTGAGGCGATCCTGGAACGCCTGTGTCGCTTTCCCCAAATCGTGCATCAGGGCGGCCAGCGCGGTCAGCGCCGTCATCAGCGGCAAATGATGCCAGTGGCTTTCGTCTTCGACACGCAGCACATCGCTGGCTGTGGTGTTGGTGGGGACGGCGCCCACGGCGTTGAACTGACGCGCATCGCCGACGATCCACAGCAGTTCGCTATGGTCGCGGCCGCGTATCCAGTGGCAGGCCACGGCAGTGTTCTTGCGCGCGCGCTGGCGCAGCAGCCGGCGCACGGCGTCCAGGCCGGCCTGGGTAATGGGCGTCTGCCAGGTACGGTCTCCGCGCCGCTCGGCATACTGGTCCAGGATGCGGCGCGTCTCGGTCAGCGCGCGCTTGGAGCATTGGGACACGAAAAGTACGTTCATGGCCGGGATTCCACATTATCCGCCGGGGCCGCCAGGCGCGATGTTTCCAACGCGATGCGCTTGAGCGTGTCGATGACGAAGTCCAGGGCCTCGTTGCGCGTCAGCGCTTCGATGCATTGCCGACGGAACTGTTGTTCGTCATCGCCACGCATGGCCGACAGAAAGGCTTGCGGCAATATCACGGCGTCCTTGATCAGGTCCGCGGCATCAAACACCAGGCCACCACGACGCGTCTTGCCGTGCAGGACGGCCAGGCCATGCGGCAGGCCCAGCACCCAGGTGGCAGTTGCGCCCAGACCATATGCCAGGTAGTTGCCATGGTCGAGATAGCGGTTGGCGATATCCGTGCCGCCACCACGCTTGGCCCTGGTGAAGTCGCCGTAGCCCACCGTATCTACGGCAAGCTTGAACAGTGATTTAGTCAGCTGCGCTTCGCCGACCAGCAACGCGGTGACGTCCGGCGCATTGTCGATCTGCGTACCGGCTTGCCGCAGCAGCGCCGTCAGACGTTCGCCGTCCACCTCGAAACCGGACTCGCGCGTGGCGCGCGTGGTCCATGCGGCGTGCAGGCACTGCAGCCGCGCAGCCTGTAACTGCTTGGCGGCATGCAAGCGCAGCCCGTCGTCGAACCAGAACCGGACCCAGGCCTGCAAATACTCCGTCGGCCGATATTCGCTTTGCGGTGCAAACCAGGCCACCTCGACATCCAGCTCGTTGGCGCTGAACAACGGCGTGCCTCCGCCGCCGCAAAAACCGACCAGCACGCCTGCCTTGGCCAACTCGCGCATCGCCGCCTGCGTGACGGACGTGCCCGTCCCGAGCAGGATGCTGGTGGTATTGGCAATGGGAATGTTCCAGTACAGCTGTTTCTTGCCCGTATCCGTCACATACTCGACGCGGCCGCCATTGACCAACACCCGGCAATGTTCCAGGTAATAGATGTTGGCGCGCTTGGAATGCAGAATGCTCTTGAGATCGGCGGCGCGTATCGCTTCCATGCTTTCCCCGTTGCAGAGTCGGACGAGGGCCAGTCAAACAGATTCCGTCGCACAGCGTCAAGGCATCGATCATGGGAAGAATCTGAAAAACATCTTGAACGCCGAACGGATGCCGATGGCTTGATTTCCATCACTACGGGCTGGGCATGCTCTGCATGGATCGCGAGCGGAGAGTCCCATTCCACACAAACGACAAAAGATCTCGACCAACAAAAAACCCCGACACCGTTACCGATGTCGGGGTTTTACCGGACAGCCGCGCTGTCCGATGCAAGCAATCAGCGCTTAAACCGCCTTCTTCAGTTCCTGCACCTTGTCCGTGGCTTCCCACGAGAATTCCGGCTCGGAACGGCCGAAGTGGCCGTAGGCAGCGGTCTTGGTGTAGATCGGGCGCAGCAGGTCCAGCATGTTGACGATGCCCTTCGGACGCAGGTCGAAGTGGTCGCGCACCAGCTTGGCGATCTGGTCGTCGGGGATGACGCCGGTGCCTTCGGTGTAGACGGTGATGTTGATGGGCTCGGCCACGCCGATGGCGTAGCTGACCTGCACCTGGCACTGGCGCGCCAGGCCGGCGGCCACGATGTTCTTGGCCACGTAGCGGGCCGCGTAGGCGGCCGAGCGGTCGACCTTGGACGGATCCTTGCCCGAGAACGCGCCGCCGCCGTGCGGGCACGCGCCGCCGTAGGTGTCGACGATGATCTTGCGGCCGGTCAGGCCGCAATCGCCTTGCGGGCCGCCGATGACGAAGCGGCCGGTCGGGTTGACCAGGAACTTGGTCTGGGGCGTGATCAGGCCTTCGGGGAAGCTGGGCTTGATGATGTCTTCGATGACGGCTTCACGGATCGCGGCTTGCGAGATCTCGGGCGCGTGCTGGGTCGACAGCACCACGGTGTCGACTTCCACCGGACGGCCGTTGACGTAGCGGAAGGTCACTTGCGACTTGGCGTCCGGGCGCAGCCACGGCAGGCGGCCGTCCTTGCGCAGCTCGCTCTGGCGCTGCACCAGGCGGTGCGAGTACCAGATCGGCGCGGGCATCAGGTCAGGGGTTTCGTCGCAGGCGTAGCCGAACATCAGGCCCTGGTCGCCGGCGCCCTGGTTCAGGTAGTCCTCGGAGCTGCGGTCCACGCCCTGGGCGATGTCGGGCGACTGCTTGTCGTAGGCGACCAGCACCGCGCAACCCTTGTAGTCGATGCCGTACTCGGTGTTGTCGTAGCCGATGCGGCGGATCGTGTCGCGCGCGACCTGGATGTAGTCGACGTTGGCGGTGGTGGTGATCTCACCGGCCAGCACGACCAGGCCGGTGTTGCACAGCGTCTCGGCCGCCACGCGGGCGTTGGGGTCCTGCGTGAAGATGGCGTCCAGGATCGAATCGGAGATCTGGTCGGCTACCTTGTCGGGGTGCCCTTCGGAGACGGATTCGGAAGTGAAGAGAAAATCGTTGTTGGCCACAGATGCGTCCTTTGCTGCCCGCTTGACGCAGGCGTTGGTTCACAAGGCGCGTAGCACCCCGGACTGCATGACTTAGTGCTTTCTGGGCGCGACGCTTTAGCGGATTCGACAGGGACCGCGCATCGCGCCAGCCCCCTGTCGTCGCCCCGCAAGTTGTCGGTTAACTCGGCGACCTGCTGATTTTAAGCGAAAATGCCATCCTTATGCTTGCCCGGGACCTGCCCCTGTTTCCCGAGCACCGGCACGACCATGCCCGACTTTGACCCTTTGCCGCATGCTTCTCGCCCTGTTCCGCCTGTTCGCCTCCCTGCCCCTGCCGGCCGCGCATGCGCTCGGCCGCCTGGCCGGACGGCTGGTCTATGCCTGCCCGGGCAAGTACCGGCGCCGGCTGCAGGCCAATGCCGCCCAGGCGGGCTACCCCGATCCGGCCTTCGCCCGGCGGGCCGCGGCCCAGGCCGGCGCCATGATCCTGGAAATGCCCCGGGTATGGTTCCGCAATGAGCAGAGCCTGGCCCAGGTGGTGTCGGACGACAACGAGGTGGTGGCGGCCGCGCGCGCCGAGAACCGCGGCATCCTGTTCCTGACGCCGCACCTGGGCTGTTTCGAGATCACCGCCCGCTACCTGGCGCGGCTGATGCCCATGACCGTGATGTTCCGTCCGCCGCGCAAGGACATCCTGGCGCCGCTGCTCGAAACGGCCCGCAACAGTTCGGCGGTCAACGCCGTGCCCGCGACCATGCAGGGAGTGCGGGAATTCGTGCGCGCGCTGCGCCGTGGCGAATCGGTGGGCATGCTGCCCGACCAGGCGCCCGGCGTGGGCGACGGCGTCTGGGCGCCCTTCTTCGGACGCATGGCCTACACCATGACGCTGCCGGGCAAGCTGGCCACGCAGACGGGCGTGCCCATCATCCTGACCGCGGGCGAGCGCCTGCCGGGCGGCCGTGGCTGGCGCATCCACTATGTGCGCGTGCCCGAGCCGCTGCCGGCCGAGCCCGAAGCCCAGGCCGCGCTGCTGAACGCCGCCATGGAAACGCTGATCCGGCGCTGCCCCGAGCAATATCTGTGGAGCTACAACCGCTACAAGACGCCGCGCGGCGCGCCGCCGGCCCCGCAGGCCGACGCGGCCCCGACCGCCGGCTGAGCCCGAACGCCGCTCCGCCGTCCCGGCAATTCATTCTTCCGCCATGAGCAATCCCAAGAAAACACGCACGCTCGTTACCCTGATGAAATGGTTCGGCCGCATGCGGCCGTCCACCCGGCTGCGCGTCGGCGCGGCGCTCGGCTGGCTGGCCCTGAAGCTGGCGAAGTCGCGCGTGCGCATCGTGCGCAAGAATCTTGAGCTGTGCTTTCCGGACCAGCCCGAAGCGGTGCGCGAGCGCTGGGTCGCCGAGCATTTCCGCGCGCTGGCGCAGTCGATCGTGGACCGAGGCGTGCTCTGGTATGGCACGCCCGAGGCGGTGCGCGAGCTGGTCACCGAAAGCGGATCCGAACGCATCAACGACCTGACCGCGCAGGGCCGTTCCGTCATCCTGCTGGCGCCGCACTTCATCGGCCTGGACGCCGCCGCCACGCGCCTGACCATGGAGGTGCCCAGCGCCGCCACCATGTACACGCCGCAGAGCGACCCGCACATCGACGCGCTGGTCGCCGCCGGCCGCGCCCGCTTCAACGAGGTCTTCCTGGTCAGCCGCAAGGACGGCGTGCGCGACCTGGTGCGCCATCTGCGCGCGCCGCGCCCGGTCTATTACCTGCCCGACATGGACTTCGGCCGCCAGGGCGCGGTGTTCGTGCCCTTCTTCGGCGTGCAGGCCGCCACGCTGCTGGCCACGGCCCAGCTGGCCAAGAAGTGGGACGCCGCCGTGCTGCCGGTGCTGGACTTCTGGAATCCCGAGACCGGCAAGTATCATGCCGAGGTGCTGCCGCCGCTGGAGAACTTCCCCGGCGAGGACACCCTGGAAGAAGCCACCGCGCGCCTGAACCGCGAACTGGAAACCTGGGTGCGCCGCTGCCCCAGCCAGTATTACTGGGTGCACCGCCGCTTCAAGACCCGTCCGCCCGGCGAGCCCAAGATCTACTGAGGCCGCCCGCCTGCCCGCGCCCCCGGGAATGGGCGATAATCCCGCCATGAACTGGAACTTCACCAAAATGCATGGCGCGGGCAACGACTTCGTCGTCCTGGACGGCGTGCGCCAGACCATCGAGATGACGCCCGAGCGCGCCCGCGCGCTGGGCGACCGGCATTTCGGCGTCGGCGCCGACCAGATCCTGCTGGTCGAGCGCGCCACCCGGCCGGACGCCGATTTCCGCTATCGCATTTTCAATGCCGACGGCAGCGAGGTCGAGCATTGCGGCAACGGCGCCCGCTGCTTCGTGCGCTTCGTGCATGAACAGGGCCTGTCCGACAAGAACCCGCTGCGCGCCGAGATCTCCACCGGCATCCTGGTGCTGGACGAAGGCGACGACGAGCAGGTCACCGTAGACATGGGCAGCACACGCTTCGAGCCGTCCGCCCTGCCCTTCGACACTGCCGGCCTGGCTTCGCGCCAGCAAGGCCAGGACACGCTCTGGGCGCTGGAACTGGACGCCCCCGCCGGCCTGCCCCGCTCGGTCGAGGTATCGGCGGTGGCCATTTCCAACCCGCACGCGGTGCAGGTGGTGGACGACGTGGACGCCTTCCCCGTCGGCGTGATCGGCCCGCTGGTCGAGACGCACGCGCGCTTTCCGCGCCGGGTCAACGCCGGTTTCATGCAGGTCGTGGACCGCAACAACATCCGCCTGCGCGTCCATGAACGCGGCGCCGGCGAGACGCTGGCCTGTGGCACGGGCGCCTGCGCGGCAGTGGCCGCCGGCATCCGCCGCGGCCTGCTCGATTCGCCGGTGCGCGTCCAGGCGCGCGGCGGCGTGCTCACCGTGGCCTGGGACGGTGCGCAACTGCGCATGACCGGCCCGGCCGAATCCGTATTTTCCGGGCAGATCGACATCGACAAGCTCGTCTTTTCCATGGCGCTGAACCGCTGACCCCATGACCGATACCGCATTCACCGCCCACGACATCGCCGCCTTCCTGCAGGAACATCCCGGCTTCTTCGACGAGCACGCCGAGGTCTTCGCCACGCTGCAAGTGCCGCACCCGCACGGCTCGCGCGCCATTTCGCTGGGCGAGCGCCAGATCATGACGCTGCGCGAGCGCAACCGCGAGCTGGAATGGCGCATGAACGAGCTGGTGCGCAACGCCAGCGCCAGCGAGAGCATCGGCGCGCACATCGCCAAGTGGTGCTGCCGGCTGCTGTCGGAATCCGAGCCGCAGCGCGTGCCGGGCGAGATCGCGCTGGGCCTGGCCGAACAGTTCGACCTGAACCATGTCGCGCTGCGCCTGTGGAACCTGTCCGGGCAACCCGACAATGGCTACGGCGAACCGGTAAGCGCCGACCTGCGCGCCTTCGCCGACAGCCTGAAGGCGCCGTACTGCGGCACCGACACCGGCTTCGAGGCCGTGGCCTGGCTGGACGCCAAGCCCAAGTCGCTGGCCCTGGTGCCGCTGCGCCTGGAGGCCGAAGGCCCCAGCGTGGGCCTCCTGGTGCTGGGTTCGGACGACGCCGAACGCTTCAGCCCGGACATGGGCACCACCTTCCTGGAATCCATCGGCCAGCTGGCCTCGGCGGCCCTGCACCGCCTGGAACCGGCCGCGCCCAAGGCCTAGCGCCGCCCCGGCGGACGCGACGGATGACGCCATGACGCAAGCCGACACTGCCGACGCCCCGTCCGAACCGCTGCCCGGTCCCATGCAGGACTGGCTGCGGCACCTGGAAGCCAACCGCCGCTACTCGCCGCACACGCTGGCCGGCTACCGCCGCGAACTGCATTTCCTGCACGAACTGGCCGGCAAGGCCGGCCAGCCGCTGGACAAGCTGGCCAACGGCCATATCCGCCAGTTCGTGGCGCGATTGCACGCGCAGGGCCGCGGCCCGCGCAGCCTGGCCCGCACGCTGGCCGCCTGGCGCGGCTTCTACAAATGGTGGGCGCCAGCGATGGACATGGCCGGCAATCCGGTGGCCGGCGTGCGCGCGCCCAAGGCCCCGCGCGCCCTGCCCAAGGCGCTGTCGGTGGACCAGACCCAGGCACTGCTGGACCGCGCGCCCGCCCAGGTCGCCAACGAACCGGCCGCCCTGCGCGACCAGGCCATGTTCGAACTGTTCTATTCCAGCGGCCTGCGGCTGTCCGAACTGGTCGGCCTGGACCTGCGCTATGAACGCTCCGCGCAATACGAGTCGCGCGGCTGGCTCAACCTGGACGAAGCGGAGGTCGTGGTGCTGGGCAAGGGCGGCAAGCGCCGTTCGGTGCCCGTGGGCCAGGCCGCATTGGCGGCCCTGCGCAAGTGGATCGCGGCGCGGCCGCAGCTGATGCCCTTCAGCGCCGCGCCCGAGGATGCCGCCGCCCTGTTCCTGGGCGCGCGCGGCCGCCGCATCTCGCCGCGCGTGGTGCAGCTGCAGCTGGCGCGCGTGGCGCGCGAGGCCGGCCTGCCCACGCATGTGCATCCGCACGTGCTGCGGCACAGCTTCGCCAGCCACGTGCTGCAATCGGCCCAGGACCTGCGCGCCGTGCAGGAAATGCTGGGCCACGCCAACATCTCCACCACCCAGGTCTACACGCGCCTGGACTTCCAGCATCTGGCCAAGGCCTACGATCAGGCGCATCCGCGCGCCGGCCGCAAGTCCTGACGGCGTCCGTTCGCGGACGCCTCAACCGCCGCCGGCCAGCATCCCGCCCAGCAGCAGAATGCCCAGCAACAGCACCGCCAGGGCCGCCAAGGCCTCGACGCCGTAGCGCAGCCGCGCCGCGCCGGCGCTGGACAGGCGCGCGCCCAGCCGGTTGGCCGCGCCGCCGGCGGCCACCGCCAGGCAGGCCAGCCCGGCGACCGTCAGCCCCGTTCCCAGGCCCATCGCGAGGGCCGATGCGATGCCGGCGGCGAAGAATCCCTGCGATAGCGAAAAGACCAGCACAATCAGCGCGCCGCTGCAGGGCCGCAGCCCGACCGCCAGGATGGCCGACACGGCGCGCCGCCAGTTCATCGGCCCGGCGACCTGCTCCGCCGCCGGCGCATGGGCGTGGCCGCAACCGCAGTCCTCGTGATGGACGTGATCATGCTCGTGATGATGCGTCGTTGCATGGCCCTGTCCGCCCGGCGCCGACACGCGCACGGCGATTGCCCGCAGCGCCGCAGCACCCTTGGGCGGGGATGCGGCCGGCGCCTGAACGGCAGGCGGCGCCGTGCGCCGCGCATCGGCCCTCCGCCGAAGCAATGGCCTCAGCGCCTTGAGCCAGACCAGCCAGACACCCAGCAAGGTCACCAGCGCATACGAGGCCAGCTCCAGCCAGCGCGTCGCCTGATTCATGACGGCCGCCGTGGCATCGAAAACCAGCGCCAGCACGGCGACCAGCGCGATCGCCACCAGCGCCTGGATCAATGACGACAACAACGCCAGCAACGCGCCGTTGCGCGCGGTCTGCCGGTTGGCCAGCACATACGAGGAAATCACGGCCTTGCCATGCCCCGGCCCCAAGGCGTGGAAGACGCCGTAGGCGAAGGACAGGCCCGCCAGCGCCCAGGCCGCGCCGCCCTCGGCCTGCCAGGCCCGCACCGCGCCGGTCAGCTGACGGTAAAAGTGCGTCTGCCAGACCGAGACCTGGCCGAAGAAGCCCGCCAGCCAGCCCGGGCCGGCCATGCCGCCGCTCTCGGGCACGCCGAAAGGATGCGCGGACTGGGACCAGGCCGGCCCCGCCCACGCCAGCAGCGCCGCCAGCGCGAGCGCCAGGATCGGAGACCAGGCGCGCAACGTGCCGGCCGGCCGCATCACGGGCAACGGACCTCGATGCGGTGCGTCAGGCCCTTGGTGATGGCGAACAGTTCTTCCGGCAGCGCGTCCGGGTCGGCCGGAATCGCGGCCAACTGCTGCATGGTCTTCCAATCCAGTTCCTTGGGCTTGCGGTAGGCCCGGTTGCAGGCCGCGGCCTGCGGCCCGCCCAGCGAGACCGCGTCCTTTTCGTCGAATGCGTAGGCGACGAAATAGGTCGGGTCATAGATGTCGATCTGCGCGCCGTCCGCGCCCAGCGCCATGGGCTCGGCCAGCGGCAGCGTGAAGGCCAGCGACAGACGGCCGGCCTTCGCGTCCCAGTCCACGCGCGCATCACGCGGCGCGGCGAATGCCGCGCTCTTGCCGTCCACGGACACGCGCGTGAAGTAATGCGAAATCGGCTCGCCCAGCGCCTTCATCCAGTCGCGCGCCATGCCGGCGCGCGTGTCGGCGGACAGCGAGCCGTCCTTGCCTCGCTTCAGGCCCTGCGTGGCGTAGGCGCCGAACATCTCGTCGAATCGCCAGACCTGCCGCACGGCGGTGATGCGCTTGTCCGCGTCCAGGTCGATCACCGCGCGCGCGTCGATCCACATGTGGGGATGCGCGCTGGCGGCCGAAGCCGCCAGCAGGCCGGCGGCGACGCTCAGGGCTGCAAGGCCGCGGCGAGTTGGCGTGCGTTCCATTCAAACATTTCCAGGTAGGTGGCGCCGGGCTGTCCAGGCTTGGACAGGGCATCGGAATAGAGCGTACCACCCACCTTCGCGCCGGTTTCGCGCGCGATCTGCTGCACCAGTCGGGGGCTGGTGATGTTCTCGACGAACACGGCCGGCACGCGCTCGCGCTTGACCTGTTCGATGATGCGCGCCACGTCGGCGGCCGACGGCTCGGCGGCGGTGGACACGCCGGCCACGGCGATGAACGTCACGCCGTAGGCGTCGCCGAAATAGCCGAATGCGTCGTGCGAGGTGACGACCTTGCGGCGCTCGGCGGGAATCGCGGCGAAGGTCTGGCGGATCGCGGCGTCCAGCTTCTCGATGCGCGCGCCGTAGGCGAGCGCGCGCTGGCGATAGGCGTCGGCATGGGCGGGATCCGCCGCCGCCAGGCCCTCGGCCACATTGCGCGCGTAGCGCGCGCCGTTGGCCAGGTTCTGCCACGCGTGCGGATCGGCGTCGCCGTGGTGATGATGGTGCCCGCCCTTGTCGCCATCGGCATCGCCTTTGCCATGGTCGTGGTCGTGGTCGTGGTCGTGGTCATGATCATGCCCGCCGCCGGCGAACTTGCGCGGCGTCACGCCTTCGGACGCCACCACCTTCCTGCCGGCGAAGCCCGAGGCCTTTTCCAGCCGCGGCAGCCAGGCCTCGAAGTCCAGGCCATTGACGACCAGCAGCTGCGCGCCAGCCAGCTTCCTGGCATCCGCGGGCGTGGGCTCGTATTCGTGGGCGTCTCCATCGGGACCGACCAGCGTGCTCACGCTCACATCCTTTCCGCCGACCTCGCGCACGATGTCGCCCAGGATGGAAAAGCTGGCCACCACCTTCAGCGGTTCGGCCGCGTAGGCCGGCGTCAGGGCGGCGGACAGGCACAGGCCGGCGGCGGCCAGCAGGGCGCGCCGGCGCGGCGCGGAGATGAAATCGTTCATGGCGGATCTCCGGAAGAATCAGGCGCGGCCGGCAAGACGGCGCGCCCGCAGCAGCCCGCCTCGCGGGCCGCCGACGATGGAAAGGAGGTAACAGCCGCCCGCGACCAGGATGATGGCGGGCGAGGCGGGCACATTGAAGTGATAGGAAACCAGCAGGCCGGCCACGGACGAGAACAGCCCCAGCCCGGCCGCCAGCGGAATCTGGCGCGCGGCGGACAGCGCCCAGAAGCGGGCCGACGCGGCGGGCAGCATCATCATCCCCACCACCATCAGCGTGCCCAGCACCTGGAAGCCCGCCACCAGGTTCACCACCACCAGCACCAGGAAGCCCATGTGCACCCAGCCGCCCGCGCCGCCGCTGGCGCGCAGGAATCCCGGGTCCAGGCATTCAGCCACCAGCAGGCGGTAGATGGCGGCCACCGCCAGCAGCGTGACGCTGGCCGTGCCCGTGACCAGCAGCAGGGCATCGTCATCCAGCCCCAGCACGGTGCCGAACAGCACGTGCAGGAGGTCCATGTTGGAGCCGCGCAGCGACACCAGCAGCACGCCCAGGCCCAGCGAGATCAGATAGAAGGCGGCGAAGCTGGCGTCCTCGCGCAGCGGCGTGAGCCGCGCCACCAGGCCCGACAGCAGCGCCACCGCCAGGCCGGTCAGAATGCCGCCCAGCATCATGGCCCAGAGCGACAGCCCCGACAGCAGAAAGCCCGCCGCCACGCCCGGCAGAATGGCATGCGACATGGCGTCGCCCATCAGGCTCATGCGCCGCAGCACCAGGAACACGCCCAACGGCGCGGCGCCCAGCGACAATGCGCAGGCGCCGGCCAGGGCGCGCCGCATGAAGCCGTAGTCCAGGAACGGCGAAACGATCCAACCGGCCAGCGTCATGCCAGGCTCCCGCCTTGCCGCTCGCGCGCGGCGCGCAGATGCGCCTCGCTCAAGGTCTCTTCCGTGCGGCCCCAGGCCACAACGGATCCGGACAGCAGCAGGCATTGCGGAAAATGGCCACGCACGACGTCCAGGTCGTGCAGCACGGCGATCACGGTGCGGCCCTGCTGGTGCAGGCCGCAGAGCAGCGCCATGAGCTGATCGGCGGTATGGCTGTCCACGGCTGCAAAGGGCTCGTCCAGCAGCAGCACCGGTGCGTCCTGCACCAGCATGCGCGCGAACAGCGCGCGCTGCATCTGGCCGCCGGACAAGGCATCCAGGCTGCCGATTCTCAGGGTGCCGGCCATCGGGGGCAACACGCCCATGATGCCTTTGATCAGCGTGGACTTGCCGGCGCCGTTCGGACCGACCACCGCGGTCATGCCGCCGGCGGCGAAGCTGCCGGAGACGGAGCGCAGCACCGGATGCCCGTGCCAGCCGAAGGAGATCTGGTCGAGTTCGATGACAGCACCGGCGGCGGCGCAACCCGCGGCGGACCCGGGCGGCAGCGCGGCGCTCATGCGCCCCACCAACCCAGCGCCCAGCTGGTCAGCGCCCACAGGCCGCCAGCGGCCAACGCCGCGCCGGCCATGCGGCGCCATGCGGAAGCCAGGAAAGCGGAGCGGACAAGACGCCGCGAGGGCGTGGCGCCCGGCCTCGGCGGCAGAAGCGTGAAGTGGGACATACGGCGAAAAACAGGAAAAGGCGGCGGGCGGCGAAGCCGGGAGAAGCTGAGTTCAGACCAATTTCTATTATGTTATATCATAACCAATCGACTTGGATTTTCCCGGACCCGCCCGCATCTGGAGGTTTTCTGCTACCTTCCAGCCATCGCGCGCGCGGCGCGCGTGCTTCACCCCTTGATAGATATCGCCCGCCATGCCCGCTACGCCCCGCTCTCCCCGCAGTGACACCGTAGGCGCCCAGCTCAGCGTCGCCGAGGCGCTGTGCGAACAGCGCGGACGCCGCCTCACGCCCATCCGCCGCAAGGTGCTGGAACTGCTGCTGCGCCACGGCCGCAGCCTGAAGGCCTACGAATTGCTGGACGCCATGCGCGAAGTGCACCCCGGCGCGGCGCCTCCGACCGTCTATCGGGCGCTGGATTTCCTGATGGACGAGGGCCTGGTCCACCGCCTGGACGCCGTCAATGCCTGGAGCGCCTGCCACGACGCCGGCGGCGCGCCGCATGATCTGCTGGTGGTCTGTACCGGCTGCGGGGCGGTGGCCGAGCTGTCCGATCCCGCCATGAGCCGCCAGTTGGCAGAACGCGTGGCCCAGACCGGCTTCACGCTGGCCACCCACGAAACCGAGATCCGCGCGCTCTGCCCGCAGTGCCAGCAGAAGCAGCCCGCCGACGCCGGCCACCACAACCACCGGCACTGAGCACCGTCCGGCAAGGGCAGCGACAGGGGCGGACAATCCGCCCCTTTTATTTTGCAATCTGCGTCCACCCCAATAGCCGCCGCGTGCATCGCACAGGCTTCCCCCAAACGCGGCCGCGCGGAGCCGGCTCCGCCGGTCCGCAGCGGCGCCCCTTGGGGGGAAGTGCCGCAGGCGCTTCGGGGGTGAACCTTCCCATGGCCTCCCCTACTCTTGAAACCGGGCAAACCGCCCCCAAATAGTGGTATCGCCCGATACTTGACGGCGTACAGCCCCGATCTGGCCGGGCTCCGGCCCCGGGTTATTCCGGGGGTTTGCCCCCCGCCCCCGACTGTGCTGTAATCCTGCGTCCGGTCGCCATTGGCGGCCTTCGCAGCCCGTGGCAGAACGACATCCGGCAGGTGGCTGCACCGATCGCAGCGCCGGCTTGGCGGCCCTGGCGGGCCAGGAGACGCACCGCGTCCTGGCAGTCACAGTGCCGGCAATCCGCGAAAGATCGGCTCACATCCACCGGCACGCCCACTTGGCGGTCGCCGCAGGCGGCGCCGCTGGGCCGCCCGCCCAGTCCCTGTCTGTTTAACTTCACGCAAGCAGCTTCGCCATGAACACCCCGCGCAGTTTGGACAAAATGGTTCCCGTCACCATCCTCACCGGCTTTCTCGGTGCGGGCAAGACCACCCTGCTCAAGCGCATCCTGACCGAATTCCATGGCCGCCGCGTCGCGGTCATCGAAAACGAATTCGGACCGGAAAGCATCGACAACGACCTGCTGGTGCAGGATCGCGACGAGGAAATCATCGAGCTGTCCAACGGCTGCGTCTGCTGCACGGTCCGCGGCGACCTGATGCGCACGCTGTCCGACCTGCGCGCCAAGCGCCAGGCCGGCGAGCTGAACTTCGAGCGCGTCATCCTGGAAACCACCGGCATGGCCAACCCCGGCCCGGTGTGCCAGACCTTCTTCATGGACGACGACATCGCCGAGTACTACCGCCTGGACGCGGTGGTGACGGTGGTCGACGCCAAGCACGGCATGGTCACGCTGGACGAACAGTCCGAAGCGCAGAAGCAGGTCGGCTTCGCCGACCGCATCCTGATCTCCAAGCGCGACCTGGTCAACGAAGCCGACTACGAAGCGCTGCGCAACCGCCTGGTGCACATGAACCCGCGCGCGCCGATCACGCCGGTCAACTTCGGCGAAGTGGACCTGAAGTCCATCATCGACATCAGCGGCTTCAACCTGAATTCCATTCTCGACATCGACCCGGACTTCCTGGCCGATGAGCACCCCGACGCCGCCCATAACCATGCTCACGGGCATGACCACGGCCACGATCATGGCCATGGCCACGATCACGACGATCATGAGCACGACGGCGAGTGCGGGGCGCATTGCAATCATGCCCATCACCATCATCACCACCAGCACGACGACGAGATCGGCGCCTTCGTGTTCCGCTCGAACAAGCCGTTCGATCCGGCCCGCCTGGAAGAATTCCTGGGCGGCGTGGTGCAGGTCTATGGTCCCGACCTGCTGCGCTACAAGGGCATCCTGTACATGAAGGGCATCAACCGCCGCATGTTGTTCCAGGGCGTGCACATGATGATGGGCGCCGAACCCGGCAAGCCGTGGACCGCGGCCGAAAAACCGTCGACCAAGATGGTCTTCATCGGACGCAAGCTGCCCCAGGAAATTTTCACCCGGGGCTTGGAGCAGTGCCTGGCGGGGTAAACCCCCGTCCTGGATACGTGACGCGATGCGACGAAGGCAGTACTGTGAGGTACGAATAGCGTAGGCAAAAGGCAGCACGAACCGGGAAGGGATCCCGCGCCAGGATCGATTCATAGTGGAGTGTTTACATGGCTACCAAGGCAGCAACCAAGAAATCAAGCAAGTCGACGAGCGATACGGCGATTGATCTGCCCAGCGAAAAAGAATTGCTGGCCATGCCCGAGTCCGACTATATGAACGAGCGCCAGCTGGCGTTCTTCAAGGAACGGCTCAAACAACTCGAACAGGACATCCTGGCCAACGCCGGCGAGACCACCGAGCACCTGCGGGAAACCCAGTTCGTGCCGGACCCTGCCGACCGCGCCACGATCGAGGAAGAACACGCGCTGGAACTGCGCACGCGCGATCGCGAGCGCAAGCTGCTCAAGAAGGTGCAACAGTCCATCGCCCGCATCGACAGCGGCGAATACGGCTGGTGTGAGGAAACCGGCGAACCCATCGGCATCCCCCGCCTGCTGGCCCGCCCCACGGCCACCCTGTCGCTGGAAGCGCAGGAACGCCGCGAAATGCGTCAAAAACTCTACGGCGATTGAGCTTGCCCCCCCGAAGCGCTTACGCGCTTCCCCCAGGGGCACCGCTACGGACCGGCAAAGCCGGCTCCGTGCGGCCCCGATGAAGTGGCATCGGCTTCATGCGGCGGGAGTGGCTGGGGGGTGACAGGGTGGTTTTGCAGATACGTTCCGTAATCCGTCCGTCGTGCTGAAAGGCTATGCTGGTTTCCAGCATGGCCTTTTTCTTTTTCCGGAACGAAGATGGCCATGCGGCGGCTCCGGGTCGATGGCGCGCCTTGTGCCGCCCGGTCTTTGTCCGATTCCAGGCCGCCGCGCCTTGAATTTTTCCGGCCCGCCCCCAGCTAGTCCTTTCAAAGGAAGGAACGCATGGAACAATTTCACGCCACCACCATCGTGTGCGTGCGTCGCGGCAACTGCGTCGCACTGGGCGGCGATGGCCAGGTCACCCTGGGCAACATCGTCATCAAGGGCACGGCGCGCAAGATCCGCCGCCTGTACCACGACAAGATCCTGGCCGGCTTCGCCGGCGCCACCGCCGACGCGTTCACGCTGCAGGAGCGCTTCGAGGCCAAGCTCGAGAAGCACCAGGGCAACCTGATGCGCGCGGCGGTCGAACTCACCCGCGACTGGCGCACCGACCGCGTGCTGCGCCGCCTGGAAGCCATGCTGATCGTGGCCGACGCCGAGCACACGCTGGTGCTGACCGGCAACGGCGACGTGCTCGAGCCCGAGCACGGCCTGGCGGCCATCGGCTCGGGCGGCGCCTATGCCCAGTCGGCGGCGCTGGCGCTGCTGCGCAACACCGAGCTGTCACCCGAGGCCGTCGTCAAGCAGTCGCTGGAAATCGCCGGCGACCTGTGCATCTACACCAACCAGAACCACGTCATCGAAACGCTGGGCGAATGACGCACGCCGCGCGGCGCGCTCACAGCGCCGCGCCGCCCCCAGCCCCGCCTAGCCCGAAGGACCCGCTCTCATGTCCGCATCCAACATGACGCCCGGAGAAATCGTCTCCGAACTCGACAAATACATCGTCGGCCAGGACCGCGCCAAGCGCGCCGTCGCCGTCGCGCTGCGCAACCGCTGGCGCCGCCAGCAGGTGGCCGAGCCACTGCGCCACGAGATTCACCCCAAGAACATCCTGATGATCGGCCCCACCGGCGTGGGCAAGACCGAGATCGCGCGCCGCCTGGCCAAGCTGGCCAACGCGCCCTTCATCAAGATCGAGGCCACCAAGTTCACGGAAGTGGGCTACGTCGGCCGCGACGTCGACACCATCATCCGCGACCTGACCGAATACTCGATCAAGCAGACCCGCGAGCTGGAAATGCGCCGCGTGCGCACCCAGGCCGAGGACGCCGCCGAAGACCGCATACTGGACGCGCTGGTGCCGCCGGCCCGCGGCGTGTCGGGCGAGCCCGAGCGCGGCGAGGACAACAGCGCCCGCCAGACTTTCCGCAAGCGCCTGCGCGAAGGCAAGATCGACGACCTGGAAATCGAGATCGAAGTGGCCCAGGCCGCGCCGCAGATGGACGTGATGACGCCTCCCGGCATGGAAGAAATGGCCGAGCAGCTGCGCGGCATGTTCGCCGGCCTGGCCCGCGACAAGACCAAGCCCAAGAAGATGAAGGTGCGCGACGCCTTCAAGCTGATCGTCGACGAAGAAGCGGCCAAGCGCATCAACGAGGAAGACCTGCGCACCGCCGCCATCAACAATGTCGAACAGAACGGCATCGTCTTCCTGGACGAGATCGACAAGATCGCCGCCCGCCAGGAAACCGGCGGCGCCGACGTGTCGCGCCAGGGCGTGCAGCGCGACCTGCTGCCGCTGGTCGAAGGCACCACGGTGAACACCCGCTACGGCATGGTCCGCACCGACCACATCCTGTTCATCGCCTCGGGCGCCTTCCACCTGTCGCGCCCGTCCGACCTGATCCCCGAGCTGCAGGGCCGCTTCCCGATCCGCGTCGAACTGGATTCGCTGTCGGCCGAGGATTTCGTGCGCATCCTGTCGTCCACCGACGCCTCGCTGACCAAGCAGTACACCGCGCTGATGGCCACCGAGGGCCTGGAGCTGGAGTTCACCGAGGAAGGCGTGCGCCGCCTGGCCGAGCTGGCCTACGACGTCAACGAAACCACCGAGAACATCGGCGCCCGCCGCCTGTACACGGTGATGGAGAAGCTGCTGGACGAGCTGTCGTTCGATGCCACCTCCACCAGCGACAAGACGGTGAAGATCGACGCCGCCTACGTCAACGCGCAACTGGCCGAAGCGGCCAGCAGCCAGGATCTGGCGCGCTACGTGCTGTAGCTAAATCATGGACGGGAACGGAAGTTCCCGCCATGGCCACCCTGTCGCCACGCATGGTAAAACATCACATATGATGGCCCAGTTGCCATGCATCCTGTATTACCACCAGAGATTTATACGACACGGTGAATTGTCACTATGACGCTTAATCGAGGAAAAATTGATAGACAGTCAAAAAAATGCCTTCACCCGTGGCGGAGAAGGCGACAGATTTTTTGAACGAAACGAGCATGCATATCAACGAATGGCCTCCGTATCCGAATTGGGACCAGCCAACCAGTTATATCGCCCGTATCTGAAAGCTGGCCAGAAAATTCTTGAAATTGGCAGCTCTTCGGGAGTCAATTTATCTCTTCTTACACAAGGCACTGGTGTGGAAGCATATGGAATCGATCCGTCTGCCAATGCCATTGCGAAAGGACGCACCGAGTTTTCCCATCTGCACCTGAACGTTGGTACTGCTGACGAACTTGCTTTCCCTGCCGAATACTTCGACTTTATCGTTTTTGGGTTTTGCCTGTATCTCGTCGACAGGACATTGCTAACGAAGACCATAGCCGAAGCTGATCGCTGTCTGAAAAATGGCGGTCATATCGCCATCACCGACTTTCGCCCAGATGTCCCCACAATGCGGCCGTACAAACATCTCGAAGGGCTGACCTCGTACAAATACCCGTACGATCGACTTTTCACAGCTTTCCCTCATTTTCAGCTAGTCGAAACTCGTACATTCAGTCATACAGACCAGACCTACCCGCAAGACCCCCAGGAACGCGTATCGGCAAGCATTATTTACAAGTCTCTACAAGAGGGCTACCAGCATCTCTGACGACATGATGGAAAAACATGTAGCTACACTCCTTAGTTACTGATCGCCGTCACCACATACTTGCCGTCCTTGCGCTCGGCGGTGAACTTCACCTTGTCGCCGGCCTTGATCTTGGCCAGCAGCGCCGGATCGGCCTCGTACACCAGCGTCATGGCCGGCAGGTCCAGCGCCTTGATGGCGTCGTGCTTGATGGTCACCTTGCCGGCGGCCGGATCGACGCGGCGCACCTCGCCGCTGGCGTCGGCCTGCTGAGCAAAGGCCAGCGGCGTGGCCAGGGACACGACCGCCATCGCGGTGGCGATCGCCATGGGGGTGGCGTATCTGCGGTTGAAAGCCATGGACTCATCCTCCTGTAGCAACGAAAGCCTGCGCCGGACCGGAGCCGCGAACGCGCTTTCCACAATGCTAGGATAGCGCCCGAACGCAACAGTTCCCCACCGATTACGCAACAATTCCCACGTTTGTTTGCGGCTCGCCCCGGTGAACCCGGCCCGGGCTTACCAAGCCGTCGATTCCCTAACGCTTCGTCACCGACTACAGGAGCCGCCATGGCCAACCGCCTATCCGTCATCGCCACCCGCACCGGGGACGACGGCACCACCGGACTGGGGGACGGTTCCCGCTGCGCCAAGGACGCCCCCCGCGTGGCGGCGCTGGGAGACGTGGACGAACTGAACAGCGCCATTGGCCTGCTGCTGACCGAAGCACTGCCCGAGGACGTGGCCGCGGACCTGCTGGCCATCCAGCATGATCTGTTCGACATGGGCGCGGAGCTGTGCATACCGGGCCATGCGGCGCTGAAAGAGGAACAGATCGCCCGCCTGGACGCCCGGCTGGCCCACTACAACGCAGCGCTGCCGCCCTTGCGCGAGTTCATCCTGCCGGGCGGCTCGCGTACCGCCGCGCTTGCGCATGTGGCGCGCGCGACCTGCCGGCGCGCGGAACGGGCCGTGGTGGCGCTGGCGCGCACCGACAACGTCAATGCGCCGGTAAGACAATATTTGAACCGTCTGTCGGACCTGATGTTCGTGCTGGCGCGGCATCTGAACGTCGCGGCCGGCAAAACCGATGTCTTCTGGAGCAGCAGCCATTCCCGGCTAGGCTGAGCGCGGATGGCGCGGGGCTTTGCGGCATAATCAATCATCTGCACGCCCGCTCGGAATGCGTGCTTTCCGAGGCCCTTGAAGACAATGAGTATTCTTGTTACTGGCGGCGCCGGCTTTATTGGCTCGAATTTTGTGCTGGATTGGCTGGCTCAAGGCGATGAGCCCGTCATCACGCTGGACAAATTGACCTACGCAGGCAATCTCGCCAATCTGGCCTCGTTGAAAAACCACCCTGGGCACCTATTCGTGCACGGCGATATTGGCGACAGCGCGCTGGTGGCCAGCCTGCTGACCCGACATCGACCCAGGGCGATCCTGAATTTCGCGGCCGAATCGCATGTCGACCGGTCCATATACGGGCCGGGCGCATTCATTCAGACCAATGTCGTCGGCACCTTCAACCTGCTCGAAGCCGTCCGCGAATACTGGAATCCGTTGCCCGAACCCGCCAGGCGTCATTTCCGGTTTCTGCACGTGTCCACGGACGAAGTCTATGGATCGCTGGATGCCACGGCGCCCGCCTTCACGGAATCAAGCCGCTACGAACCCAACAGCCCCTACTCGGCGAGCAAGGCGGCGAGCGACCATCTGGTGCGGGCCTATCACCATACCTATGGGCTGCCGGTCCTGACGACGAACTGCTCGAATAACTACGGACCCTATCATTTCCCCGAGAAACTGATTCCCCTGGTTATCCACAATGCGCTGGCCGGCAAGCCCTTGCCCATATACGGAGACGGCCAGCAGATTCGCGACTGGCTTTACGTCAAGGACCACTGCAGCGCGATACGCCGGGTGCTGGCGAACGGCAAGCCCGGGGCGACCTACAACGTGGGCGGGAACAACGAAAAAGCCAATCTGGACGTTGTGCACGCCCTGTGCGAATTGCTCGATGAACTCCGCCCGCGCCGCGACGGCCAGAGCTACAGGACGCAGATCAGCTTCGTCAAGGATCGGCCGGGACACGACCGGCGCTATGCGATCGATGCCTCGCGCCTGGCTCGCGAACTGGGATGGCAGCCCGCCGAGACCTTTGAGACCGGATTGCGCAAGACCGTCATCTGGTACCTGCAGAACCCGGCCTGGGTTTCCAATATCGTTTCCGGGGCGTACCGAGACTGGGTCCAGACCCACCACCAGGCCTAGCGCCCAGGCGGCCCGGCCGCCCTCGCCCGACAGATGCCCGTGAACCCGGTAGCACCATGAAAATCCTACTCCTAGGCAAGAATGGACAGATCGGCCATGAACTGAGGCGCTCCCTGCTGCCATTGGGCACGGTCGTGGCTCTGGGCAGGCAGGAGGCCGACCTTGCGGATGCCGGGCAATTGAGCGCCGCGCTCGAAGCGCAAGCGCCCAATATGATCGTGAACGCCGCGGCCTACACGGCCGTGGACAAGGCCGAGTCGGAACCCGCCATGGCGCGCGCCATCAACACCGATGCCGTCCGCGTGCTGGCCCGCTACGCACGGGATCACGGCATCCTGCTGGTGCATTATTCGACGGACTACGTCTTTGACGGCGCCCAAGACACGCCATACCAGCCCGGCGACGCGACGAATCCGCTCAGCGTCTACGGCGTCACCAAGCGCGACGGCGAAAGCGCCATCCTCGACAGCGGCTGCCGCGCCCTGATCCTGCGCACCAGCTGGGTCCATTCGGCGCATGGCGGCAACTTCATCAAGACCATCCTGCGACTGGCCCGGGAGCGCGATGCGCTGAATATCGTGGCGGATCAACATGGCGCGCCCACATCGGCCGAACTGATCGCCGATGTCACCGCGCACGCCATCGCCGCCAGCCAGCGCGGCGCCCTGCCCCACGGCATCCATCATCTGACAGCGCAGGGCGAAACGACCTGGCACGGGCTGGCGCGATACGTGGTGTCGCGGGCGCTGCGGCAAGGCGTCGCGCTGCGCTCCAGCGCCGGCGCCATCCACCCCATCGCGACGCAGGACTACCCCCTGCCGGCCGTGCGCCCCCGGAATTCCCGCCTTGATACCCGCAGCCTGAGCGCCCCGCTCAAACTGCAGCTGCCCGACTGGACGGTGCACGTCGACCGGACCGTGGATCAACTCACGTCATTGGAGCAATCCGCATGAAGCGCAAAGGCATCATACTGGCCGGCGGTTCCGGCACGCGGCTGCACCCGGCCACCCTGGCGATCAGCAAGCAGCTGCTGCCCGTGTTCGATAAGCCGATGATCGATTACCCGCTCAGCACGCTCATGCTCGCGGGCATCCAGGACATCCTGGTCATTTCCACGCCCCAGGACACGCCGCGTTTCCAGCAGCTGCTCGGATCCGGCGAGCAATGGGGACTGAACCTGCAATACGCGGTGCAGCCCTCGCCCGACGGCCTGGCCCAGGCCTTTCTCATCGGCGATGCGTTCATCGGCAATGCCCCCAGCGCGCTGGTGCTGGGCGACAATATTTTCTACGGCCACGATCTCACGTACCTGCTCCAGGACGCCAACGAACGCCAGCATGGCGCGAGCATATTCGCCTACCACGTCAACGATCCCGAACGGTATGGCGTGGCCGAGTTCGATGCGAACGGCAAGGTGCTGTCGCTGGAAGAAAAGCCCAAGCAACCCAAATCCAACTACGTGGTGACCGGCCTCTATTTCTACGATCAGCAGGTCGTGGACATCGCCAGGCAGATCCGGCCGTCCGCCCGCGGCGAACTGGAAATCACCGACGTCAACCGCACCTACCTGGAACAAGGCCAGCT
The DNA here is from genome assembly GCF_059760925.1 of Achromobacter sp. 1011791174. NCBI lineage: Bacteria > Pseudomonadati > Pseudomonadota > Betaproteobacteria > Burkholderiales > Alcaligenaceae > Achromobacter > Achromobacter sp. 1011791174. The sequence continues at coordinate 39,614 of NZ_JCBANH010000024.1, read as the reverse complement.
TGCCGTGGAAATCATGGGACGCGGCTATGCCTGGCTGGATACCGGCACGCACGAGTCGCTGCTGGAGGCAAGCCAGTTCATTTCCACTCTGGAAAACCGCCAGGGCCTGAAGGTCGCCTGTCCCGAGGAAATCGCCTATCGGCGACAGTGGATTTCCGCCGCGCAGCTCGAAGCCCTGGCCGCGCCCATGGCCAAGAACGGTTATGGCAAATACCTGCAACGCCTGCTGGTGGAAAAGGTCTACTGATGCAAGCTACCCGATTGGCCATCCCCGATATCGTGCTGTTCGAACCCAGAGTCTTCGGCGATGACCGGGGCTTCTTCATGGAGAGCTTCAATCAGCATGTCTTCCAGCAGCTGACCCGGCTGGACGCGACCTTTGTCCAGGACAACCACAGCAAAAGCGCGCGAGGCGTGCTGCGGGGCCTGCACTACCAGCTGGCGCCGAAGGCGCAGGGCAAGCTCGTGCGCGTGGTGCGCGGCGCGGTGTTCGATGTCGCGGTCGATATCCGGAAGAGTTCGCCCAGCTTCGGGCAATGGGTCGGCACCGAGCTCAGCGATGCGAATCGCCGCCAGCTCTGGATCCCGCCCGGTTTCGCCCACGGCTTCCTGGTCTTGAGCGAGTCCGCCGAATTCCTGTACAAGACGACGGAGTACTACGCGCCCGACCTCGAGCGTTGCATCATCTGGAACGACCCCTGGCTGGCGATCGACTGGCCCGCCGGCATGGACCCTCAGCTTTCCGCCAAGGACCAGCTGGCCCCGCCGTTTGCGGCGGCGGAATATTTCCCCTGACGCCTGCGGCCGTGCAAGAAAAAACGGACCGGACGGGCGTAGAGCCCTGTCCTGTCCGTCATGGCCGTGAATGCGGCCGGGCCGTCGCCGGCCCCGGCGCTCAGTTGACGCCCGCCGCGTGCGCCTGCTCGTCCGCATGGTACGAAGACCGCACCATCGCGCCCACCGCTGCATGCGTGAAGCCCATCGCATAAGCCTCGCGCTCGAACATCGCGAACGTATCCGGATGCACGTAGCGCAGCACCGGCAGATGGTGCTCCGACGGCTGCAGGTACTGGCCGATGGTCAGCATGTCCACGTTGTGCTCGCGCATGTCGCGCATCACCTGCAGGATTTCCTCGTCGGTCTCGCCCAGGCCCAGCATCAGGCCGGACTTGGTCGGCACCTCGGGATGCAGCTTCTTGAACTCGGCCAGCAGCTTCAGCGAATGCAGGTAGTCCGAACCCGGACGAGCCTGCTTGTACAGGCGCGGTACGGTTTCCAGGTTGTGGTTCATGACGTCCGGAGGACCGGCGTTCAGGATGGTCAGCGCGCGGTCCAGGCGGCCGCGGAAGTCGGGCACCAGCACCTCGATGCGGGTGGTCGGCGACAGTTCGCGGATATGCGTGATGCAATCGACGAAATGGCCGGCGCCGCCGTCGCGCAGGTCGTCCCGGTCGACCGAGGTGATGACCACGTAGGACAGCTTCATCGCGGCGATGGTGCGCGCGAGGTTCTCGGGTTCCTTGGGGTCCAGCGGATCGGGACGTCCGTGGCCCACGTCACAGAAGGGGCAGCGACGCGTGCACTTGTCGCCCATGATCATGAACGTGGCCGTGCCCTTGCCAAAGCATTCGCCGATGTTGGGGCAGGACGCTTCCTCGCAGACCGTGTGCAGGTTGTGCTCGCGCAGGATGCGCTTGATGTCGTAGAAGCGCGAGCCGGGCGCGGCGGCCTTGACGCGGATCCATTCCGGCTTCTTCAGGCGTTCGGCCGGAACGATCTTGATCGGAATGCGCGCGGTCTTGGCCTGCGACTTCTGCTTTTGCGTCGGATCGTAGGCCGCGGCGGAAGCGGCGGCGGATTCGTCCGAGGGGACAGGGGACTCGACAAGCGTGGACATGAGGCACCTTCATGACCGGCGCACCCAGGCGCCCGGTCCGAGACAAAAAAGGGCATTTTACCCTTCATGGACCAGGTCCGCCCGCCCCGGGGGTCGCCCGTCTGAGTCTGCCAGTCTGGGGCCGCACGTATCAGGCCGCCCCCAGCAGCGTCTGGGTTATCGTCACGCCTGTCTTTTTCCAGAATCCGCCCATGCCCGCCTTGCCCCGCCCCGTCGCCCTGATCGCCCCCCGCCTGGATACGGGGCCGACGGCGCAAGTCGTGCAGGCCTGCGCCGGCGTCCTGGCCGAGACCGGTCATTACCTGGCTGCCGGTCCCTGGCACGAGCCGGCTGGCCTGCCCCGGCTGCATGCGCTGGCGCCGGCGGCGGTCCTGTGCATCGGGCCGGCGGACGATCCGGGCCTGCGCGCCGCGCTGGCGTCGCTGGAAATCCCCATCGTGGAAACCTGGGCCACGCCCGCCGGGCCGCTGGACAGCGCCGTGCTGTACGCCAACATCGATACCGGCCGCCTGGCCGCCCGCCATTTCGCCGATAGAAACTATGCACGCGTAGCTTGCGTCAGCGCCGACACGCCCTGGGAACGCGAGCGCCGGCAGGGCTTCATCGAAACGACTCGGTCGCTGGGCCTGGAACTGGCGGCCGATATCATCCAGCCCGAGGCCTGCCAGCCGAACGACGGCCGAATGGCCTTCCTGCGGCTCCTGGCCACCAACACCCTGTTCGACGCCGTGTTCGCCAGCTCGGATCTGCTCGCTGCCGGGGCCGTGTCCGAAGCCCACCACCGCGATCTGCATGTGCCGCAGGATGTCGCGGTGCTGGGCGTGTCGGAGGACGGCAGCGCGGCCCAATGGGCGCCGGGCCTGAGCACGCTCACGGCCAGCGCGGCGGAGCTGGGCCGGCGCGCCGGCCTGCTGCTGCTGGAACGCCTGGCGGGCGATCGCGGACCGGGCGCGCGCGTCGTGCTGGAAGCGGTCCTGGAAGCGCGGCTCAGCACCTGAACGCTGCAGGCAGGCGCACCGACGGCGAGGCAGGCACGAAGCAGGCGGCGTGACCGCCCTTGGTTCGGCCACGCGAAACGCTCCGCGTGCCGCGCAAAGTCGCCGGACGGAACCGGACTACGCGCCCTTGACGGCGGGCTCGCCGTAGCGCGCCGCAACGCCCATTTCCCGCAACATGGCGTCCGCTTCGCGCAGGAAAACCGCCGTGGCGGTCTGAGGCACGCGGTCCAGCCAAGCCTCGGCCTCGTCGCGCTGGCCGCGTTGCAGCAGCAGCCGGCCCAGATGGAACATGCCCCGGAAATCCCCGCCCTCGGCAGCGCGCCGGTAGCAATCGAACGCCTGCTCCAGGTCCCGCGGCACGACGGTCCCGACCTCGTGGAAACGCCCCACCACGCCGATGGACTTCACATGGTCGGACTGCGCCGCGCGCTGGTACAGGGCCAACGCGGCAGCCGGATCCTGCGCCACGCCGCCGCGGCCATCGCGCAGCATGTGGGCATAGTTGTACATGCCCCAGTCCAGGCCGCGATCAGCGGCCAGCCGGAACCAGTAGGCGGCCACGGTCTCGTCGCGCGCCACGCCCCAGCCATTCTCGTAGCAGCGGCCCACCATGTTGATGGACATGAGGTGATCGGCCTGCGCGGCGCGTTTGAACCAGCCCAGCGCGGCCTCGGGATCGCGCGCCATGCCATGACCGTCGAGCAGCATCTGGCCCAGGATGGCTTGGGCCTCCAGCAGCCCCAGGTCGGCGGCGGCCTGGATCCAGGCGGCGTAGGCCTCTGGCGGACCGGCGCGCAGCGCGGCCAGCTGCGCGGGAGTGGTGGCGGAGATGTCCGCCGCGGTGATGGATTTCATGTCGGACGAGAAGGATCTGGCGGGAAAACGGATGGCGAACGCTGCGTCTGAACTGGCGTTCAGACGGGACTACAGGCGGGTTCGCCGCCGACCGCCGTGGGCCGTGCGCGGCGCCAGGCGGCAACCAGATTGCGCGCCAGCGCCTCGCCCACGTCCGCCAGCTCGCGGCGCACGCCGCAGGCCGCCATGTCGACGGTGCGCAGGCCGGCGTAGCCGCAGGGATTGATGCCCAGGAAGGGCGCCAGGTCCATGTCCACGTTCAGCGACACCCCGTGATAGGCGCGGCCGTTGCGGATCTTGATGCCCAGCGCGGCGATCTTGGCCAGCTCGCCGCCGCCATCGGGATCCGGCACATACACGCCCGGCGCGCCGGGCTTGCGGCAGGCGCCCGCCACGCCGGCCTCGGCCAGCGTGTCGATGACCGCGCCCTCGAGCAACGTGACGTATTCCTTGACGTACATGTCGACGCGCCGCAGGTCGAACAGCGCATAGGCCATGACCTGGCCCGGGCCGTGATACGTGACCTGCCCGCCCCGGTCGCAATGCACGATGGGGATGCCGGCGGGATTGAGCACATGCCCGGGCGAGCCCGCCTGCCCCAGCGTGTAGACCGGCGCGTGCTCGCAAAGCCAGATCTCGTCCGGCGTGTCGGCGCCGCGCAGGTTGGTGTAATCCTGCATGTCGCGCCAGACCGACAGGTAGTCGGCCGGACTCGCGAGCCACTTGATCACAGCCATGCCGGCCTAGATGACGATCGACACCATGGGGTGGCCATGCAGCGCGCGGTACAGCGCGTCGAGCTGTTCGCGCGAGGTGGCGCGCACGGTGAAGGTCAGGCCCATGTAGTTGCCGCCCTTGCTGGGCCGCATCTCGACGGTGGCGGCGTCAAAGCCCGGGTCGAACTGCAGCACCACCTCGGTCAGCGTCTGGGCCAGCTCGGGATGCTGCTTGCCCATGACCTTGATGGGAAAGTCGCTGGGATATTCGATGAGGGATTCTTCGGGCGGGATGTGCATGATGGAAGCCTGATGTGATACCCACCTGCGTCGCGCTGTGCGCGGCCCCTGAACGGACATCCCCTGAAGGACGCGCTGCCGCGGCCCCGCGGAGCGACGCCCGTTCGAGCGTAGCAGGTGGTGCGCCAGCACCGACGAGAGCGTGGGAACTGGCGCGTGCTGCGGCCTGCTTACAGGCCGGCGATGCGGGCATCATAACCCGCGCGCAGGCGCTCATAAACGGGGCCAGGCTTGCCCGAACCCACCGGCCTGCCGTCCAGCGCGACGATGGGCAGCACTTCCTTGGTGGCCGAGGACAGCAGCAGCTCGTCGGCGTTTTCCACTTCCTCGCGGCCGATGCGGCGCGACTCGAAAGGAATGCCGGCCTCGGCGGCCAGCTCGCCCATAAGGCCGTAGCGGATGCCTTCCAGGATCAGGTTGTTCTTGGGCGGAGCCAGCAGCTTGCCGCCGGATACCACCCAGATGTTGGTGGACGAGCCCTCGGTCAGGAAGCCGTCGCGGAACTGCACCACTTCATCGACCTGCGCGTCCACGGCCTGCTGCTTGGCCAGCACGTTGCCCAGCAGCGACACGGACTTGATCTCGCAGTGCAGCCAGCGCTCGTCGGGAATGCTGATGGCCGTCATGCCGCTGGCGCGCTGCGCAGCCGACGGCGGCGCCCAGGGCGATACCATGCCGAACACCGTGGGCGGCACGGGCTGGGCGGGGAACTGGTGATCGCGCTTGGCCACGCCGCGCGTCACCTGCAGGTAGACGATGCAGGTGTCCTGGATATTGCGGGCCAGCAGATCATTGATCAGCTGGACCCAGCCGTCCCGGTCATGGGGCGAGGCGATGCGCAGCGCCGCCAGGCTGCGATCCAGACGGTTCAGGTGCTCGGCCATGCGGAAGGCCTTGCCGTGGTACACCGGCACGACTTCATAGATGCCGTCGCCGAAGATGAAGCCCCGGTCCAGCACGGAGATCCTGGCCTCGTCGATACGCAGGAAATCACCATTGAGATAAGCCTGGCTGTCGCCCTGCACGCCCGGAATCATGAAACCCCCAAGAATATGAATTGGACAGGGCCACGCCGCCCGGCGCGCGCCCAAATGGAGAACGGGCGCCCCCGAAGGGAAACGCCCGTAGCAAGCTTACACCCGCGCCGCCAGCGGCGGCGCAGAAACAATGAGGTTCTTCAGGTCACGAGACAACGCAACCACAGCCAAGAAGGCTCAAGAGAGTGCGAGGCACGCGCCCCCGCCAGCCACCACCGCCCCACAAGCCAGGCCACACGGATCCGGCTCTGCCGGTCCGTCGTGGCGCCCCCTCGAGGGGGAAGCGCCAAGGGCGCTTCGGGGGTGGACTAATTGAACCAGCGCTTGACGGTATCGACCATGCGGCCGAAGAAACCCGCGCGCTCGACCGCGTCCTGCACCACCAGCGGCTCGGTGCGCAGCACCTTGCCGTCCAGCGTGAATTGCAGGGTGCCGACCTGCTGGCCCTTGGCCAGCGGCGCGATCAGCGGATCGTTGCGCTGCGCCACCGGCTTGAGCTCGCCGGCCTTGCCGCGCGGCACGGCGATCGAGACCGGGTTGGGCGGGCCGAGCTTGACGGTTTCGACGGTGCCTTCCCAGACGCGGGCGTCGATGCCCGGCTGGCTCTTGTCGAACAGCTTGACCGTGTCGAAGTTCTGGAAGCTCCAGTTCAGCAGCTTCAGGCTTTCCTCGGCGCGCGTGGCTTCGCTGTCGGTGCCCACCACCACCACCAGGATGCGGCGGTCGCCGCGCATGGCGGTCGACACCAGGCAGTAGCCGGCCGAATCGGTGTGGCCGGTCTTCATGCCGTCGACCGAGGGGTCGGCCCACAGCAGGCGGTTGCGGTTGGGCTGGGTGATCTTGTTGTAGGTGTAGCTCTTCTGCTTGTAGTAGTGGAAGAACTGCGGATGGTCGGTGATCAGGTGCGAGGACAGCGTGGCCAGGTCGCGCACGCTGGTGGTGTGCTGCGGATCGGGCAGGCCGGTGGCGTTCATGAAGTGCGTGCTCTTCATGCCCAGGCGCTCGGCTTCCTGGTTCATCAGCGCGGCGAAGGCGGTCTCGCTGCCGCCCACGGCCTCGGCCAGCGCGACCGAGGCGTCGTTGCCCGACTGCACGATCATGCCCTGGTTCAGCTCGTCCACCGTGACCGGCTTGCGCGGCTCGATGAACATGCGCGAGCCGCCGGTGCGCCAGGCGTGCTCGGACACGGGCACGGTCTGCTCCAGCGTCAGGCGCTTTTCCTCGAGCGCATTGAAGACCACGTAGGCGGTCATGATCTTGGTCAGCGAGGCCGGCTCGACTTTCTGGTCCGGGTTGGACGCAGCCAGCAGCTGGCCGCTGTTCACGTCGATGACGATCCAGGCCCTGGCGGCGATGGTGGGCGCGGGCACGGCCGACACGTCTCCCACCGGCACCACTCCCGTCGTCGCCGGCACGGCGGCCGCCGGCGCGGTCGCGGCGGCGGGCGTCTGTTGCTGCGCCAGGACCGGCGCGCCGGCGACGAGCAGCGCGGCCAGCACGGCGCCCGACAGGGCACGGCGGGCAAAGACAACGGGGGATTGGGCGGAGTAAGGCAAATTCTTCATCGGCAACGTGGGTCCAGGAAAGACGCCCGCCGGCGCGGGGCAAGTGGCTGACAATTATAGGCAGTCGATAGGACCCGCCCCGCGCGCAAGGGGTTCCCCGCGTGCTCCAACATGCAACCTGTTGCAACGCCGCGCGGCCGCCGCACCGCGATCAGGCGCCCGTCAGCCCAGCGCGACCGTCAGGCGCGCCTGCACCAGTTCGCGCAGCACCAGCAGCTTGCCATGGAAGAAATGCGAGGCGCCCGGGATCACGACCACCGGAATCGAGCGCGGCCGCGCCCAGTCCATGGCCTCGGACAGCGGCACGACCTCGTCCTGCTCGCCATGCACCATCAGCGTGTCGCCCGGCACCTGCACCTCGTGCGATTGGAACCGGTTCACCGCCGGGCCCATCAGCATCAGCGCCGAGGGCAGCGGCGCATCGCCCTGCTCGGCCAGCGCCGCATAGGTCTGCGCGGCGACGGCGGTGCCGAAGGAAAAGCCGGCCAGCACCCAGGGCGCCTGCGCCAGCTCGGGATGCTGCTCGCGCACCTGCGCCACCAGGGCCAGCATGTCGCGGGTCTCGCCCACGGACTTGTCGAATTCGCCTTCGGATAGGCCAACACCACGGAAGTTGGGGCGCACCGCGACCAGGCCATGCTGCACGCAGGCCCGCGCGATGGTGGTGACCACCTTGTTCTCGCGCGCGCCGCCTTGCAGCGGATGCGGGTGCAGCACCAGCGCCCAGCCCCGCGGCGTGCCGTCGGGCCAATCGACGGCGCAATCGATGCGGCCAGCGGCGCCGGTGTAAGCCAGGGTTTCGGTGCGTGCGGACATGGGCGGACTCAAGCGGTGTAGCGGAAAGCAGCGATGTTAACCGGCGGACGGCAGCGCGGTCGCCAGCCATTGCGCCAGTTGGTCGGCGGCGTCGTCGGTCGCCTGGCGCAGCGCGGCCACGCCGCCGGCCGCGTCCTGCGTCGGCGCGGGCGCCTGGACGGCGATGCGGGTCTGGCCCAGCACCTTGTGCCCGTTCACCAGCACCGCCTGCAGCACCACGCGGCCCTGGCTGGACGCGCCGTCCGGCGCGAAGACCTGCTCGAACTGCTGCAGTTGGACCTGCAGCTGCGGCGTCTGGCCGTTGACCCGTTCGCCCAGCACGGGCCCCTGGCGCGACAGGCGCTCGGTCAGGCGCTGACGCACCAGGTCCGACGGCGAGGAAGCCCAGCGGTAGGTGGCATAGGATTTGGGCGCCGCGCTGTCGCCGACTCGCCAGATGATGCCGGAGTCCGACAGCGCGGGCACCGACGTGTAGGCCAGCGCGATCGGCGCGCGCGCCGGCAGCTGCAAGGCGGGCCGCAGGTCGGCTCCCAGATCGAACACGGACGGCGGCGTGCCGACGCGGCCCACGCCGCAGCCGGCCAAAGCCAGCGTCAAGACCAGAAACGCGCTGCGCATCTTCATTTGGACGTGCTCCCAAAGCCGGCGAATCCGGCTTCGCCGGGTCCGGGCGCCGCCGGCGCGGGGCCGAACAGCAAGGATTGCGGCGTGCTGTCCACACGGCGCAGGGTGGAGGTGGCGCCGCGGGCGGCCTGGCCGATGTTCTGGGCCATGCCGGTAATGGCCGGCAGGGTCTCGCCGTCCAGCCGCGCCGCGGCCGACGCGATGTCGCTCAGGCTGCGCGTGGCGGTGGCCAGCGGGCCGTCGGGCGCGTTCAGGCGGGCCAGGGACTGGCGCGCCTGCTGCGCCAGATCGCCCACTTCGCGCGCGGCGCGGCCGGCCTGGCGCGAGGCGTCGCCCAGCGAATCGACCAGCGGCCCGATCTTGGCCATGGCCGGCTGCAACTCGCGGCTGGCGTTCTTGAGCGACTCGGTCAGCTCGCCGGCGTTGCGCAGCGCCGTGCCCAGCGCCTGCACGTTCTGCTCGCTCAGCACCAGCTTGAGTTGGTTGGTCGCTTCCTCGACGTTCGAGATCAGCTTGCCGCCGCGCTGCTCGAGCCGTTCGAAAAAGCCCGGTCGCAGCGGAATCGCGGCGGGCTCCGCCGCGGTCGAGGTCAGCCGCTTGAGCGAGCTGCCGTCGTCGCGCAGCTCAACGTTGGCCAAGCCCGTCACGCCCTGCACGCCCAGTTCGGCCCAGGTCGATTCGGTGATCGGCGTGGACGGCGCCACGCCGATGCGGATGCGCACCTGGCCCGGCTTGTCGGGGTTCAGCGCCAGCGACTGCACCTTGCCCACCGGCACGCCCTGGTAGCGCACGGTCGACTGCGAGTTCAGGCCGCTGACGGCGGTGGCGGAGACGATTTCATATGGCTGCAGCTGGGTCCGGTCCCGTCCGATCCAGATGGCCACCAGCGCGGCGGCGGCCAGCAAGACCAGCGTGAAGATACCGGCCATGAGCGCATGACTACGGTTTTCCATGTTGCAATCCCTTCGGCGCCAGGTCCCCGAGCGCGCGCAGGCCGCGTTCGCCCAAGAAGAATGTATGAATGAACGGATGGTCGAATTTCAGGACTTCCGGCACCGTGTCGCACACGATCACCCGCTTGTCCGCCAGCACCGCCACGCGCGTGGCCAGCGCCAGCAGCGTGTCCAGATCGTGCGTCACCATGACGACGGTGAAGCCCAGCTGCCGGTGCAGGCTGCGCACCAGGTCGACGAACTCGTCCGAGCGCAGCGGATCCAGCCCCGCGGTGGGCTCGTCCAGGAACACCAGCTCGGGATCCAGCGACAGCGCACGCGCCAGCGCCACCCGCTTGACCATGCCGCCGGACAGGTCCGACGGCCGCTTGCCGGCATCCTGCGCCGACAGGCCCACCATGGCCAGCCGGCACATCACCACGTCGTGCACCAGATCTTCGGGAATGGCGCGCAGTTCGCGCAGCGGCAGGGCCACGTTGTCGTAGACCGACAGCGCCGAGAACAGCGCCCCGGCCTGGAACAGCATGCCCCAACGGTACGACAGGCGCCGCCGCTCGGCCGGCGCGAGGTCGAACAGGGACTGTCCCAGCACGCGCACGGAACCGGCCGCCGGCCGCTCCAGGCCGATGATCTGCCGCAGCAGCACCGTCTTGCCCGTGCCCGAACCGCCCACCAGCACCATGATCTCGCCGCGAAAGACGGTCAGGTCCAGGTTGTCGTGCACCACGTGGTCGCCGAAGGCCGTGCGCAGGCCGCGCACCGAGATCACCGGTTCCGTGGTGACGCCGTCCTCGGCGAACAGGCGGTTCTGGGTCGCGGCGTTCATCGGCCCCGTCCCATCAGATGCCCACCGTGCTGAAGATCACCGCGTACAGGGCGTCCAGCAGGATCACGCCCGTGATGGAGGTGACCACGGAGGTGGTGGTGCCGCGCCCCAGGCTTTCGGTGTTGGGCTGGATGCGCAGGCCGAAATGGCAGGCGATCAGCGCGATCAGCACGCCGAAAGTCACTCCCTTGAGGATGCCGATCCAGTAATTGGTGAGCGAGATCGCGTCCGGCAGCGAGGTCAGGAACCATTGCGCCGACACGCCCAGCTGCGCCTGCGCCGCCAGCATGCCGCCCAGCAGCGCCATGGCGTCGGTCCACAGCACCAGCAGCGGCATGACCACCGCCAGCGCCACGACGCGCGGCAGGATCAGGCGCTGCCCGTGCGAGATGCCCATGACCAGCATGGCATCCAGCTCCTGGGTCACCCGCATCACGCCGATCTGGGCGGTGATGGCCGAGCCCGACCGGCCCGCCACCAGGATGGCGGCCAGCACCGGCCCCAGCTCGCGCACGATGGACACGCCCAGCAGGCGCACGATGAAGCGGTCGGCGCCGACCATCTGCAATTGCTGCGCCGACAAATAGGACAAGACGACACCGATCAGGAAGCCCACCAGCGCCGTGATGCCCAGCGCCTGCGCGCCGGCCCGGTACACCTGGGCCGAGATCTCGCGCCATGGCCCCAGCCTCGGACGGCGCAGCATGGCGCCCAGATCCAGGATCAGCTGTCCCAGCATGATGAGCAGCGCGCGGCCATTGCCGGCCGCGCGGAACACGGCATCCCCCACGGCGCGCAGCCAGCCCCAGGGGTCTTCCTTGGCCGGCACATCGCGGGTGCCGCCCTTGTTCAGGGAAAGCGCGTTGAACACGTCCTGCTGGCCGGCCGCCCAGCGCACGCGCTCCGGCAGGCGTTCGCCCCAGGCCTGCCAGATCAGCAGCGCGCCGATGGTGTCCAGCCGGCTGATGCCGTGCAGATCCCAGCGCACGCCCTCGCCGCCCGCCGCGCGGGCCATGACCTCGCGCCGGCGCTCGACCTCGCCGGGCTGGGCCAGCGCCAGCACGCTCCAGTCTCCCGCAACATGGCACACCCCGCCTTCCTTGCGGAAAGGCGCGGCGCCGGGCGGGCATGAGTTGGAATGGGGCATAGGGAAGACACACCGATGCAAAAATGTATCCGCCATCATATACGCTGCCGCGTTTCACTCGCGAGGCATTACCGGCGCCCGCCAAGGCCCTGCGGTCATACCGGGAACGGCCCTGGCCGCCTTTTGCCGGGATCCGGCGCTCCTGCCCTACAATCGCGGGCATGCCCGTTCAAGACCCATACGCCGCGCTGCCCGCGCCCGAAGCCCTGGCCCGGGAACTCGGCTCGCGCCTGCCCGCCTTTCAAGACGTCGCCTGGACGGCCAGCACCGGCTCGACCAACGCCGACCTGCTGGGCCGCGCCCGCGCCGGACAAGGCGCCGGCAAGCCCTGGCTGCTGGGCACGCACCTGCAGGAAACCGGCCGCGGACGCGCCGGCCGCCCCTGGCAGAACCGCTCGGGCGCGACCCTGATGTTTTCCTGCGCCTTCGACGTGCACCTGCCCGCCGCCCAGCTGCCCGCGCTGTCACCGCTGGCCGGCGTCGCCGCCTGTGAGGCGCTGCGGTCCGTCGCGGGCCCCGGCTCGCGGCCCGGTCTGTGCATGAAATGGCCCAACGACGTCCAGTGGGGCGACGCCAAGCTGGCCGGCGTGCTGGTGGAAACCACGCGCAACCCCGGCGGCGCGGACGCCGGCTACACCGTGGTCATCGGCATGGGCGTGAACCTGATCGACGCCGATGCGCTGTCGCTGGCCCTGGGTCGCGACGTGGCCGACTGGACCCGCGTGGCCGCGCAATCGGACGCCCGGCCCTCGACGCCCGTGGACCTGGTCTGCGCCTCGGCCATGGCCTGGCACGACGCGGTGCGCACGCTGGAACGCGAAGGCTTCGGCGCCTTCGCGCAACGCTACGCCGACGTGGACGCGCTGGCCGGACGACCGGTGAACGTGCTGGACAAGGGCGCCGTGCTGATGAGCGGCACTGCCCGCGGCGTCGACGCGCAAGGCCGGCTGCTGCTGCGCACGGAGGCCGGCGACACGCCCGTCTCGGTCGGCGAAATCTCGATTCGGCCGCAAGCATGATCATTCTCATCGACTCCGGCAACAGCCGCCTGAAGGTCGGCTGGCTCGACGCCAGCAATCCCGACATGCCGCGCGAGCCGGCCGCCGTCGCGTTCGACGGCCTGGATCTGGCGGCGCTGGACCGCTGGCTGGATGGCCTGCCCCGCCGCCCGCTGCGCGCCCTGGGCGTGAACGTGGCCGGCGACGCGCGCGGCGCGGCCATTGCCGAGATCCTGCTCAAGCGCGGCTGCGCCGTGACCTGGGCCCGCTCGCAGCCCAGCACGCTGGGGCTGACCAACGGCTACCGCCAGCCGGCCCAGCTGGGCTCGGACCGGTGGGCGTCGCTGCTGGGCGTGCTGTCGCGCCTGCCCGGCGCGCATCCTCCCTTCCTGCTGGCCAGCTTCGGCACCGCCACCACCATCGACACCGTGGGCCCCGACAATGTGTTCGCCGGCGGCCTGATCCTGCCCGGCCCCGCCATGATGCGCAACGCGCTGGCCCACGGCACCGCCAACCTGCCGGTCGCCGACGGCCGCGTCGTCGCCTATCCCGCCGATACGCACGAGGCGATCGCCTCCGGCATCGCCGCCGCGCAGGCCGGCGCGGTGGTGCGCCAATGGCTGGCCGGCCGCCAGCGCTATGGCGAAACGCCGCAGATCTTCGCGGCGGGCGGCGGCTGGCCCGAAGTCCACCAGGAAATCGAGCGCCTGCTCGCCGACGCCGGCGGCGCATTCGGCGCCACGCCCGTGCCGGTCTACCTGGACCATCCCGTGCTCGACGGCCTGGCCGCCATGGCCCGCGCCACGGCCGGCAATCCGGACTGAAGGGACGGGCCGGCCATGCGCGTGCTGTTCATCCTGATCCTGCTGGCGAACCTGTGGGCCTATGCGCTGGGACAAGGCATGCTCGGCATGCGACCCGAAGACGCGGGCCGCGACGCGCGGCGCCTGAACCAGGAATTGAACGCCGCTGCAATCACCCTGATATCCCGACCGTCTGCCGCGCAGCGGTAGATCCTGCCATTTCCCGCACTGCCTGACCTCCCCCTTATGCGCATCGCTGTTACTGGATCTTCCGGCTATATTGCCCAGGCACTGATCAAGCTACTGGCCGATCGCGGCGACGACACGCTTGCGATATCGCGCGGTCCTTGTCCGCCTGCAGTTGCCGAACTGCGAGGTGTCCAGTGGGTGACGCATGACGAAGGGATTCCCGACGCAAAGTCGCTGGCGGGGTGCGACGCGTTGGTGCATCTGGCGGGACGGGCGCATACGCGCGTGTCCCATGACGCCGGGCGCGATCTTTTCGATAAAACCAACCGCGCTATGGTGCGCCGCTGCGTGCAAGCAGCTCAGGAAGCCAAAGTCGGCCGTTTCGTGCAGGTCAGCACGCTGGGCGTGCATGGCGGCTGGTCCAGCACTCCGGTGACCGAACAATCGCCGCTGCTCGGCACCAGCCCCTACGCCCATTCAAAGATTGCAGCGGAGCGCGAGCTTGCCCAGGCTTACGCCCAGGATTCCGAGGCCTTGTGCATCGTCCGCCCGCCCATGGTCTACGGAGTTGCGTGCCCCGGGAATTTTCCGCGACTGATCAACCTTGTTAGGCAGGGCCTCCCGCTGCCGCTCGCCTCAATCCGCAATGCTCGCTCGTTCATCCAGGTGCAAAACCTGGCGGATTTCCTGGCGACTGTCGCCGACAGAAAGACTCCCGGCGGTACCTACGTCATCGGCGATGGCTCGGATTTCACCGTTCCCGAACTGATCCAGGCCATTGCCCACGCCTATGGCCAACCGGCACGCCTGCTGCCTTTTCCCCCCCTCTTGCTGCGATGGGCGGCCAGCCTGATCGGCAAGCGAGGCGAGATCGATAGCCTGACGCAACCGATGCTCGTGGATTGGTCGCACGCGCGCACACGCACCGGTTGGTCTGCACCTGTGCCGGGGCGCCAGGCACTGCTCGATACCCTCGCCGGCTTTGCACGCTGCAAATGATCCCTCGAGGACTCTGGCATTCCGGCCTCGATTATCGTCACAGCCAGGGCAACAAGGCCTGGAAAGTCCGCTGAGTTGCGCCGGCATGCGCAGTGATGAAGGCCAGCGCAGCCTTGCCCATCGCCTGCCTGGCAGGCGTGTCCGCCATCAACTTCATGGCATCATCCAGTGCATGTATCGGATCGGCGGCACGCAAAGCCGCTCCTGCCTCAATCGCATCCTCGGCGGCCTGCTTGAAATTGAAAGTATGCGGCCCCACGATCACCGGCACCGCAGCCGCGCACGCCTCGATCAGGTTCTGACCGCCAAGCCTAGCAAAGCTACCGGCTACCACTGCCACATCGGCCATACCGTAGTAGAAAGCCATTTCTCCTAGTGTATCGCCAAGCAATACCGCCACTGAACTTTCCGGTGCACCCTGGCCTTCGGAACGTCTCACATACGCCAGCCCGGCCTCCTCCAATTGCCGAGCAAGCGTATCGAATCGCTGCGGGTGCCTGGGGACCACGACAAACAGCGGCATATCGGGCAACGGGGCGAGCGCCTTGATGGCAGCGACGAACTGCTCGTCCTCCCCTTCCCGTGTACTCGCCACCACCACCACGCCACGCCCAATCGCGCTCCGCACGGCCCGTCCTTCCGTCAATTGCCGCTGCGGCAGTGTGACGTCGAATTTCAGATTCCCCGTGATGTGCAGCTGTCGCGCTCCCGCCAAGGCAAGCCGGCGCATATCCTCGGTCGATTGGACCAGCACGGCCGCTAGGCTACCCATCGCCTCACGCATTGCCCGCCCAAGCCACCGGGCCTGCCGTAACGATGACTCCGAAAAGCGCGCGCTGACCAAGGTCATCGGAACCTGGCTGCGCTGTGCGCTGGCAAGCAGATTGGGCCAAATTTCCCGTTCGATCAAGACTCCGCAGCGAGGCATCCAGGCACGCATGAAGCGCTCTGTTGCTTCCGGGAAATCATAGGGAAGCCAACGCTGTAGAAGTTGCCCTTGCGCGATTGCGGTCGCAAACACCCGGGCGCCCTCCTGACGTCCAGTCGCAGTGGTATGTGTCAGCAGAACCGGTAGCCCTTGATCCAGCACTTTCTGAATCAGCGGTTCCGCGGCTCGGGTTTCCCCGAGAGAGACCGCATGTATCCATACGGGACGATCTAGGTTGACGGTGCCCGCCTCCCGACCAAACCGCTCCGGCGACAGGATGCCCCAGTCCCCGCCGGCCTTGCGCGCGCGCCGGGCCATCCACGCCCACACAAGCGGCGCCATCAGCCTCAGCACCAGCGTATAAGCAGCCCTTCTCATGGATTCAGGCGGCCGCCAGGGCCTGGTCGACCGCCGCCAAAACCGCTTCGCAGGAAGGAGACGCGCCCCGGTCTCCCAGGCTGGCGGTATAGTTGGAACCCACCAGTGGCGTGCGCACAGGCGTGGAAGCGCGATAGATACCGATAGTCGGCCGGCCCAGCGCCGCAGACAGATGCGTCAAGCCACTGTCCAGCCCCACCATCAGGCGTGAGCCAGCCAGCAGGCGTGCAACTTCGGTCAGGCCCATGCGGGGCAATACCTCTGCCGCTTCCATCCCCGCGATCAGCAAGCGCGCCCGCTGCGCTTCCTGATCGTTGCCAGCCAACAGCCGAAGCGTACATCCCGCATCACGCAACTTCCGGAAAACTGCCCGCCAATCGTCTTCCGGCCAAAGTTTGTCGTCACGACTGGCCGACGGCATGATCACGGCATAACCGCCGTCGATGCCCAGATGAAGCACCCGACCGACGCCTGCGACGGCGTCCGGCTCGGCAACGGCAGCAGCCTCGGCACCCTCATCCTGCGCCACCATGTTTCGCCGCATGAAAGCCTGCAGCCCGAAATCCGGGCGCCCGGCATAGTCATAGCCGAGAGCTAGGCTCGCGAGTTTGCGCTGACGGATCACGGCCGGCTGCCAGAATTCCACACGATGCCGCACGTTGTAGAACAGCGCCGCCAACGGCTCCCGCGCCGAGCGCCAATCCAGTCCGTGCCGAACTCCTTTGGCCTGCCTGACCAGCCACGCAGACTTCAACAACCCTTGCATGTCAAGCACAATGTCGTACTCGACCAGCCTCAAGCGCTGGGACAAGGCCCGACGCTCGGCCCGCACCGCCTTGGACCACCAGGCTTTACGCCAGCGGCGATGCGCAACCTTGATGACGTTCTTGACGCCGGGGTGCCAGGTCGGGATCTCGGCGAAAGCCTCTTCCACGATCCAGTCAATTTCCACATTGGGCAAATGCCGCACCATATCGGATATCGCGGGAAGCATGTGAACCAAGTCCCCTAATGACGAGGTCCGAACAATGAGAACACGTAGCGGGTGCGAAGTAGTAACCATACGGGAATTGCCTCGCGCGGACGGCTTGGCCGAAGAGCGTCAGCGGGTAAGAAAGCGCGATTCTACCTTCTAGAACGTCGGCCGCCCGAAAAAACCCCGCTCCTGGACAGCCGCGCACAACTCTTGGGTTGGTCCTATTTTTCTACGACGCAGTTTTCTCCCGGCGCGGCACGCGCGGCCGGATTGGACACGGACTCGGTGCCGCCTGTGGCTGACGCCACATATTCGGGCACCCAACGCTGCAATGCGGATCGGACGTCATCGTCGCTGACCACCCCATCCTGCATCAACCAAGCGGAAATATCGGCCAGAAAATTGGCCGGCACCGGACGGGAACGCGCAATGCGCAACTTCTCGTGCGGCGTTTCCACGGTCATTTCGGAATCGGCCAATAGCTCTTCATAGAGCTTTTCCCCCGGTCGCAAGCCCGTGAACTCGATGCGTATCTGTGTCTCTGTATAGCCGGACAGACGGATCATGTTACGCGCCAGATCGACGATCTTGATCGGGTCGCCCATATCCAGCACGAAGATCTCGCCGCCTTCGCCCATCGACGCAGCCTGCAACACAAGCTGGGCCGCTTCCGGAATCGACATGAAATACCGATTGATCTCGGGGTGAGTCACAGTTACCGGCCCGGCGCGCGAGATCTGTTCCTGAAACTTCGGAATGACGCTACCCGCACTGCCAAGCACATTGCCAAACCGCACCATATTGAAACGCGTGGTCTGATGCTGCTGGTACAAAGCCTCACAGAGCATCTCGGCCATCCTCTTGGTCGCACCCATGACGTTGGTCGGGTTGACGGCCTTGTCCGTGGAAATCAGCACGAACCGCGAAGCGCCAAAGCGCACCGCGCATTCTGCGACCCGCATAGTACCAAGTACGTTATTGCGCGCTGCCTGCCAGGCGTTGCCCACTTCCATCAAGGGCACGTGCTTGTAGGCCGCGGCATGGAACACCACGTCGGGACGCCACGTCCGGAATACTTCCTCGATGCGCACGGCGTCCTTGACGTCGCCGGCCAAAGGCACAAATTCAATTTCCGGGCGATGTTGATGAAACCACTGCTCGACAGTGTACAACGCGAACTCATTGGCCTCGAACAACACCAGCCGCGCCGGAGCGAAACGCGCCAGCTGCCGGCACAGTTCACTACCAATCGACCCGCCCCCGCCTGTCACGAGCACGGTCTTCCCGTTCAGCATCGCTTGTACATACTCGGCATCGATGCGAACCACATCGCGACCCAGCAGATCGTCGATAACTACAGGCCGCATGGCATTGATGGCGACCTGCCCGCTCATCAACTCTTCCAGCCCGGGCACGAGAAACACCTGCGCCCCGGCGCTCACAGCCATGTCAGCGATCGCCCTGCGCGCGGCAGGGGAAGCAGAAGGCATGGCGAGAATGACATGCGATGCCCGGTGATCGCCCAGAATGTTCGGCAGCTCGCTCACAGGACCCACGATGCGCCTGCCGCTAAGCTCCAATCCCCATTTCTTGCTGTCGTCGTCAACCAACGCGACTACGTGCCAGTCGGCGGTGCGCTCCAGTTCTCGCACCAGCATCGCCCCGCCGGTCCCGGCGCCGACGACCACGACCGGCTTGCCCTGGGTTGCCAGACGTCCGTACAGGCGATGCTCCTTCCACATGCGCCAGGCGGCCCGCCCTCCACCCATGATCAGCAGCAGCAAAACCGGGAAAAGCACCAGCATCGAACGGGGAATCGTCGGCTCACTGCGGTCCAGAGCCACGACGACCAACAAGGCTGCCGAGGATACCGCCACGGCCTTGAGCACCCGCTTCAGATCCGGCAGACTCGCGAACACCCACATCCCGCGATACAAGCCAGCCTGCCTACAGGCGACCGCATGCACCAACAGCAACAGGGGCAGCCCCATCAGTATCTGCGAGGCGTAGTCGGCGGGCCACTCGAAATTGAAGCGAACAAGAAACCCTCCCACCCACGCTAAGACCACTGCTAGCAGATCGAAGGCGAAAATCAGGACAGAGCGGAAGGTTGTGTACAAAGCAAAAGCCCTAGCAATTCAGTGCGCCGATTGTAACGTGACCGATCTTCGGCACGTCTCCCTCCAATCGACGAGTCCCGCAAATGCAACATGCACCTAGTGCATGCTAGGCATGGATTCCAGCCCTGAACCTCAACGCGATTGCCAGCAGGGGAATATACGCCAAGGCCAGGCCGATCAGACCGTTCAGATGGCCCAATGCCACCAGGGCCGCCATCGGGAACAACCACAGAACATTGATCCCGATCACCGTCAGCGTCACCGGCAGGTGGGCTCCGGCCTTGCGTGACGCGTGTTGGTAGGCATGGCTCCTGTGTGCCTCATAAACCCGCTCGCCCCGCACCAATCGGCGCAACAGCGTCCACGTGGCATCCACCACGAACACGCCGAGCAGGATCAGCCAACTCCAGATCAACTGCGGCTCGACCCAACCCGCCTGCAGTGCAAGAATGCCGAGCACGATTCCCAGGAAACCACTGGCAACGTCTCCCATGAAGATGCGGGCCGGCGGAAAATTCCAGAAGAGGAATCCAGCAGTAGCCGCGGCCAGCAGCAGCGGACCATATGCATGAGTCTCGTGCCCCAGCAGCAGGTACAGCCCCGCTCCGCCGCCACACGCGCAGATCGCCTCCGCCGACGCAATGCCGTCTATGCCGTCCATGAAATTGTAAAGATTGAGCAGCCAGACCAGCATCACCGCAGACAGGCCGGCGCCTATCCAGCCCGGCGACAGTATCCATTCCCCGAAATAGAGCGCCGGAGCGCCCCCGATCCAGGCCACGGCCCATGCTGCAGCAGAAAAATGGACCAACAGGCGCCAACGCGCCGGCACATGGCCGTGGTCATCCAAAAAACCGATCGCGGCCACGGCCCCCCCCGCGCCGGCCAGCGCCACAATCGCCGACCAGGGCGCCAACTCCAGCAGACCAAGTACGAGCAGTCCGACCAGGAAGCTGAGAACGATGGCCAACCCCCCTCCCCGCGGCGTCGAAACCGCGTGAGAACTCCTTTCATTGGGAACATCCATCAGGCTGCGCGCCAGCGCATAGTGCCGCAACAACCCAGTCAGCAACCAGGCGGCCAGTGCAACCGCCACTATTAGCAACCAAAACATCATTAAAGTAAGGCTTCAGTGTCGATTTGTTGTCCCGGCATCTGCATCAGCTCTAACGGGACTTCCAGCTTGGCCACGCCTGGCCCGGCTTTCCATGAAAACCAAAGAGCGGATTTGATATACTGCCACCCAGCATTTCGATCAAGACGAGGGCGTAAGTGCGGCTGCGCGCAACGCCCAGATCGAGGCGGCACAATACCACGACGCCGTTTGTCTGTGAAGCCTCGCTCAAGCCGTAAGGGGCAACTATTCCAATGGACAATCCGTCGCTTGTTTCTATTATCACGCCCGCCTATAACGCTGCGGCATTTATTGAGCAGGCAGTTAAGTCCGTGCAGGCCCAAGATTATCAAAACTGGGAAATGCTCATTACCGACGACTGCTCCAACGATAATACTCGGGAAATCGTCGCAGCCCTCAACAAGATTGACCCACGTGTAAAACTGATAAAGCAGCCGAAAAACGGTGGCCCTGCCGCCGCCCGCAATGCGAGCGTACTGGCCGCCACCGGCCGTTACGTCGCTTTCCTCGACAGCGACGACTGGTGGCTTCCCGAAAAGCTTGGCCGCCAGCTTGAATTCATGCAGCGCCATAATGCCGCGCTGTCATACACCAGCTATCGACGAGTTGACCGAGACGGTTTGAATCCTGGCCACTTGATAATCCCGCCCGCCACACTGACTCGCAACCAGCTATTGAAGAATACAGCCATCGCCACATCGACCGTAATCGTCGATCGCGAACAGACCGGACCTTTTGCGCTCCGAAAGACCTACTACGACGACTTTGTGCTTTGGCTGGAGCTACTGAGCCGTGGATTCACCGCGTACGGATTTACCGAAGACCTGATGCGTTATCGCGTAGTCGCCAATTCGGTATCCAGAAACAAGAGCCGCTCGGCCAAAATGGTTTGGAATACCTACCGAAAAGACCTGGAACTGAATCTACCGCAAAGCATCTGGTGCTTTTCACAGTATGCCTTGAATGCACTGAGAAAATATCGGCAATTCTAATATGCCGCAGGCAGCATTAGTCCACCAAAACCGGATATCGAAAGATGAATCTCAGCATGTCGCGACTCAGCAAATTGAGCGCCATGATTCGCAAGAACCCGAAGTTTGTGATGATGCGTGTCCCGGGACGTTTTCGCTGGGTCAAAACTGCTGCCAAGTTCGCTTATAACCTCTCACACAAGACACAGCGGGACCAATTGCAGAAATCACTTCACGAACGCCGGCAGAACAGCGCGTTCAGCGATGTGGACATCAAGCGGTTCACCACGGAATTGAAGCAGCACGGGGTTGCCTTCGGGCTGACACTTCCCGCCGTTACAGTAGACGCGATAAGCCGATACGCTGAGCAGGCGCCGTGCTACGCCGATCGCAATCCATCGCATGGGTTCCTCTTGTCGCAGCGGACCCAGGCGGAAACGGCTCTGGACAAACCCATTCTGTTGGCGCAGTACATGAACACGGCATCGGAGTGCTCTGACATTCGTACGCTGGCGGACGACCCGGTCCTTCGCCTAATTGCGGCCGAGTATCTCGGTGGCCTACCCAAGCTTGTGGGAACCAGCCTGTGGTGGACATTTCCCGTCGATGCCTCCGAACATGACCGCATGAATCATGCGCACTTCTTTCATTCCGACGTTGACGACTTCGCGTTCGTAAAGTTCTTCTTCTATCTCACTGACGTGGCCCCCGGCGACGGCTCTCACGTATGCGTACCCCGCTCTCACCACAAGAGGCCACATGCCCGGTTTTCGGACCGCTGGAAGATTCGCCGTTACACGGACGCCGAAATCCAAGGCATCTATGGAACCGAGGGCATCCTGGATATTCCAGGCAAAAAGGGTACGGGTTTTGCCGAAGATACGTTTTGCGTGCACAAAGGCACTACGCCCGAACACAAGCCACGACTGTTGCTGCAGATCCAATTTGCACTATTTGACTACCGAAACCAGCACGATGAAGTGCCTCCTGCTTGCTTGGGCAGGTTACTGTGACACATATGCACGCTTGAGCGCCTAGACCCAGTGATCGCACAGCTTCTTCGGCGCGCGACGCGCTTCTTCTCGTATACTCCGCTGTTGGGATTGTCCGCAGCCCTGTCGTTCATAAAACTGCTGCTATACGCTCGCTTTGTCGATGCGGACGCATTCGGCGAGTTGTCACAAATCCTGCTGATATCGTCCTTGTTTTGCGTCGTCGGCAGTCTGGGGATCGAGCTGCTCGCCCATCGTGAGCTCCCGAAGCTGTTCGCCCGAAGACGTTTCCGCCGGGCTTGCACACTCATTCTGTCCGGACTGTACGTCACGACCACCACCGCGCTGGCCGGGAGTGTGATCGGCATTCTCGCCAGCGTCCACTTGCTAGGCGTCTACTGGCTTATCCCTGCCGCCGGTCTACTCCACGGCTGGGCGCAGCAGGGTTTCCTCCTGTCATTGATCGAAAGCCGTAGTCGCCTCGATATGATGCGCTACGCCAAACACGCCCTGTGCCGCACCATTCTGACGATTTCAGCCGGCACCGCTGCGCTATACGGGGGGCTGGGCGTGGTCGGCGCCGTCCTCGCCGAAACAAGCGTCACGCTGCTGATTTTTTTCTACCTAATTCCGACAACGACCCGGGCATCTGGTCTCCAGCTCGCTACCCAACTGCACCTAGCTACCAAGCGCTTGGCAAAGATTGATTGGCGCGCCAGCACGACTCTGCTGACGAACAGCCTGGTCTCTTTCTTTTCATTTGGAATCGACCGCTGGCTTGCCGCCACATATCTGACGCTGAGTCAATTTGGACATTATTCCTTCGCCTGGATGGCATTGGCCGCCGCCCAATCAGCGCAGTTTCTATTGAATGCCGGTATATTTCCATTGCTTGCACATCGGGAAGCGTTACATCCTGGCGGTGGTGCCAGAAAATTGACGATCGCCGTCTCTACAACCTTGCTTGTCGCAGGCGCCGCTCTGGCTTTGGCATTATTTCCAATCGCACAAGCAGCGATCACGCGCTTTTATCCTCAGCATCTGGACGCGTTGCCGTTGCTCATGCCTCTCGTGCTTGCCGCCGTATTCCGGATCAGTGATTTCTGGTCGAGCTATCTGATCATCATCAAGCGTGAACGTATCGTGCTCATGATCCAGGCCACTGCCTTGCTGACATCCACAGGGGGGTGGGCTGCATGGGCTCTAACCCGTGGCATCGCACCCACGCCCTACAGCTTCGGCATTCTGGCGCTCAGTACGGCCGTACTGAGCTTTATTGCCTTGGCCGCAGCGACACTATTTCTGAAGAAAGCATGAGCACGATCTCTACGATCAAACGCATCTGGCGCCACACATTCGTAGCCCGAAGCCTGAACACGTTGCACTGGCTTGGACGACGCGTTCGCTTACATCCCGACGCCCTTCTACTATCCGATGTCGCCGACCTGCGTATTGGCCAAGGCTCTAAAATCGGGCCTGGCTGTGTGCTGCAAGTGCATCGCGCAACGCTCGACATTGGAAAAAATTGCTGGTTGTACCGTGATGTGGAGTTTCGCACGGCTACCCACATGCATATCGGCAATAACGTGACGTTCCAGGCAGGTGTCTTATTGAACGGCACAGTCTCCATCGGGAACCATTGCATCTTCGCCCCGCACGTATTCATCTCGTCCGGCACGCACATATATCAATGGCGGCCGGAATTGCCGATTCAACTCCAGGAAGCACTGCACTCGCAATCTCCGGAAGGTCATCTGCCCTATCAAGACAAACCCGTGGAGATCGGAGAAGACTGCTGGATTGGTGTAAACGCCGTGATCATGCCTGGTGTTTCCATCGGCCGTGGCTGCGTGATCGGGGCCAATGCCGTAGTGACGTCCGATGTTCCCCCCTATTCCATCGTGGCGGGCATCCCTGCCCGGCAATTGCGCAAACGATTGGAGTGGAATCCGCCAGATATCGTCGACTGCCGAAACCCGCAAGCTGCCCCCTACCTATATAGCGGGTTTCAGATTAAACAGAGCCCCTCCGGGTTCGAAGCGTGGGCCACAGGTAAGTTCAGTCTCGCGGTGCCAAGCGCGACATCCCATAGTGTTGAATTGCACCTCAATGCACCGGCCGCAGGCCAGCTCGCCATCACTGGCCAGCGTTTTGAACTGTGTGCGGGAGAAAATACCGTTCGTGCAACGCTCGACATGGACAGCGTTGGCCGAACGGGCACGGCATTGATCGTCCAATGCGAATTGGACATTCCCGGGCGGCATGCAATCCGACTGCACGGATATCAGGCATTTGACCGTACATAACACCCGATCGTATTGACAGCCAAACTTATGGCCTTTGCCTTGATACCGATCGCAGGCAACCCGCCGCCATCACACCATCATGCCATGGGCGTGGTTGCGGGTTTGGCCTCCCTCTTCCGGCCAACACCCATGAAAACCGAAATCACCCAGACAATCACGAACTGCGGCACGATGAACGGAAACATCAAGACATCGCCAGCGAAGAGAATCGGGCTGGCCAGCAATATGCAGCCAAATGCCGTCAGCGCCCCCAGCGACAATAGCGAGGGCCAAGTACGAAACCAACGGTACGTGATACCGCCAAGCAGGCCGGCAATCACTGCCGCCGCTGACAGCAGAACCCATCCTCCCTGCAGATACAACGCGCCGGGCAGCGAGGGGAATAAACCGGCCAAAAACCAATCCGTATCCACCGGCGCCATCAATTTGAGCTTGCTCGCTATGCCAAGCACTGCCCCAAATACCACGATTGCGCTGTTATGGTAAGGACCAAGATCGACGATTGAAACGGTTGTGGCGAAGCTATGGCAAAAATAGGCAGCACCCATCACTATAAGATAGATAATGCCAGTCATGACGCTATCGGGGCGCAAGTTGCTCAGCCAATCAGACGGTTGCAGCCCCAGATACACTATAACCCCGTGAGAATACTCGGCAATGGATATCCCCGTAGCTTCGGCTCGCTCCATAAACACATAGAGAAAATAGCAGCCACTGAGCGCAACCATCACCATCAACAATAGCCTGGAGTGAAAATTGGCAGAGCGCGCACCATATTTCATCCCTGCCAAAGAGCGCGATACCAGATAGAACAGAAGGGCCAGCAGCAAGGTCGAACGGCCGCCAGTCAAGAGTGTGTTTACCAGCGCCAGCATTACGGCGGCTCCGCCTACTGCGAATTTGATATGGGAGCGAAGCCTGACCCACGGAAACAACACCACAGCCACCGTATACGATGCACTGAGCAAATAACCCAATGCACTAGCAAAAGACGACACGGCACCATCTCGTGCCTCGCCAAGCTGACGCCACTGCTCGCGTGCATACGCCAGTCCGGCTGAATAGTCGATACCCTGAACCAGCACCTTGTCGTAGACCAAGCCGACAGTCCCCACCAGCGAGAGCACCAAGGCGATGTAGATCAAGCGCGCATCGGGCTGCCAGCCCCCGTCTTGGCGTGACAGGCCGGAACAACAATGATCAGTCACTACAAACGCCATCGTCACACCTAGCACAAAGGTAAGTTGCACCAGCAATGCCCCGGCAACCGAATCTCCTGATGGAGAAATCGGCAACACCAGCTGGAGCACCCAGTAAACAAGCCAGGTACACAGAAAGCCTTTTAAAATGGGCATACGCGTCTTGACGGGAACGGCGGCTATGAGGTGCGGCGAGACGCGCGCCACAACACCAGCAGCACGCCCAGGATCAAGCCTATGGCGGCACTTGCCAGTACATATATCAAACCACTCGGCGCATAGGGGCGCGATAGCACATAGGCGTCAAATACCTTGCGCGTCGGATAGGTATGACGTGGATCCAGCGCGCTTTCCAGGTTGGCCTTGCGTTGATCCAACTCATGGAGTTCCCTCGCTGACGCCACGGCAACATTGCTGAGCAACACCGCATCGGCCGCACCGCTTGTGGCCGGTGGCACGTTCTTCAAGTTCTCGTATATACGCTTGTATTCATTCGCAGCCCTATCCCTATCGATCGATACCTGCGCCAGCGACGATTTCAGCAGCTGCAACGAATGGCTGGATTCTTGCGCATGCTCCTCGCTTAGGATCTGGAAGGCCATCATCAAGGCCTGCTTGGCCACGTCCGAAGAAAACGCCACCACTTGCCAATTGATAAGACCATCCGGCTTGGATGCCGTCGCCTGTAGCGTTTCGAATATCAGTACCGCTTCGGCACTACCCGGCCCGGAATCCGGCAGCTTCATCCTCTGCAATAGTTCCATCTTGAATGGTGGCGAATTAACCCTGCTCAAGATGACCGGAATCTGAGCGATCGGGCGGTCTTGCACTTCGCCGCCAGCCACCACCGCAACCTGCCCAGGCTGAATAGTCATCTTCGACATCCACTGCACTCGGGTAAACGAAGCCAGAGCATATCCAGCAGCGGCACCGAGTAACGCCAGCAACAGAAGCACCTTGTAGCCGCGCAGCAGGTAAACCAGTAGCGAATCCGACATGGCGACCGGACGAATTGACGAACTATGCATAAAGCCTCTCCTATCTTGCGCCGACGTTATCACGGCCAGATTGCTGTACTACTAACAAGATCTTTCAGGCTCGGTTCGAAGATAACTGTTCCTCAAAATAGGCGATCGTTTTTACGAGTCCCTGCTCCAGCTCAACCATGGGCGCCCAGCCCAGAATCTCCCTGGCCTGCGTGATGTCAGGCTGTCGCTGACGAGGATCATCCTGCGGCAGGGGCTTGAATACCAGTTTGGACGAAGATCCTGTCAAAGCCAGCACTTTTTCGGCCAACTGGCGGATGGTGAATTCGCCTGGATTGCCCAGATTTACAGGACCTGTAACGCCGTCAGGAGAGCGCATTAACCGTACGAACCCTTCGATCAGGTCATCCACATAGCAGAAACTGCGCGTTTGCTCGCCCTCGCCATAAATCGTGATATCGATGCCCTTAAGCGCCTGAACAATGAAATTGCTAACTACCCGTCCATCGTTCGGATGCATGCGCGGACCGTAGGTATTAAAGATTCGCGCGACCTTGATGTCCACATTGTGCTGACGGTGATAGTCGAAAAACAGGGTCTCGGCACAGCGCTTGCCTTCGTCATAGCAGGACCGGATACCGATGGGATTCACCCTGCCCCAATAGCTCTCGTCCTGAGGATGCACCTCGGGATCGCCATAGACCTCGCTGGTCGACGCCTGGAAGATCCGAGCTTTCAGACGTTTGGCGAGGCCAAGCATGTTGATGGCGCCATGAACGCTGGTCTTGAGCGTCTGGACCGGATCGAATTGGTAGTGCACCGGGGAGGCCGGACAAGCTAGGTTGTAGATCTCATCGACTTCGACATACAGCGGAATCGTCACGTCATGGCGCAATAATTCAAAGTACGAGTTCGACAACAAGTGAACAATGTTCTGCTTGGCACCGGTAAAAAAATTGTCGACGCACAAAACCTCATTGCCTTCAGCCAACAAGCGCTCACACAGATGCGATCCGAGAAAACCCGATCCGCCAGTTACCAGTACTTTCTTCATGAAAACTCCTTGATATTCTTTCAATGGGCCGTCAAGCCGCAGCATTGCCGCTGCTTCCTCAACGATCTCCCCGCGGCAACGCTTCACGCAGGGCATCGATGGGCCGGAACATCCAACGGCGCTTCACAGCGTAGGACTCATCCCGTGCAGGCGCCGTCTTCGGTAAAGCGTACAACCGCTCCCACTGTCGATCCCCTATCAAGGCCAGTACGGCATCTTCTTCTCGAGCATCCTCGGCACAAGTCTGGTCGTCGGCCTCCAACATGCCACCGCGCAACAAGCGCTCGAGCCTACTCGCATCCGCGCCATGGCGGTACTCGTAGCGCGTCGTCGTGGCGCTATGAACGTGGTCGACGAATTGCGCCACTCGATAGGCCATCGTATAGGCGAATCGCAGAGTCTGACGCGCGATGCGTACCGCCTCGCCGGCCCGAAACTCCGCATCCTGCCTCGCGTTGAGCGTCAATTGCGCGAGCTGCTCAGGCCGGTAGGCATCGCTTTGAAAACCAGCCTTCTGATAGATTGACGGTCCCGTTGCAATCACCTGCTTGCCCAGGATGCCTGCTTCGAGTGCCGCGCTGCCGCCAGCAACCACGATGGCATCGCAGCGCTCGATCAGGCCGAGCGTGCTGGCCCGGTCCGTGCTGGCGATGCAATGCACCCCGCGGCGCTTCGCCCATCCGGTGTAGTAGTCCTCGGCCTTCCTGCCGTCCGCCGCGCCAATCCGCTCCCCCCAATTCGGGTGACAACGAAGCACCAATTCCGATGGACGCAGGCCGAAATGCTCGATCAGGGCGTCATACGCCTCGGTCTGTTCCTGCCAGCCACTACCCCAGTCCGGATGCCCCCACACTTCATTGCGGCTTCCTGGCACCAGCAAGATGCGGCTCGCCGCGGCAACCTCCGGCCATTCAACCGTTTTCGCGGACGTGTTGTATGCTCGCCATTCCTTGTCGTTGCGACGCAGGAAACGCGCAGCCACGTGTTGCACCGCACGCAGCGCCTGCTGGCGCGTCAACGGCCGATCCGCCCACTGCTCCATCAGGCGATTCACATTGTCCAGACCCAGACAGTTCTCACCAGGCAACAGCTGCAAACCGTCGCCGAACCATGTGCGCTCCATCGTGACGAACGGAATATTGGCGTCGCGCGCAGCCTCGATCAAAGCGCGTGTCGCGTCGATTCGACCATTGAATACACAAATGGCGTCCAGACGCTCGCGCTTGATCCATTCAGCCGCCGCCGCGTATGCACGCTGGCTTCCCGATTCCAAGCGATCGACGATCGCCTGAAACTCGGCGCTGCTGAAATCCTCATCTGATTCAAAACGCCCCAGGGTGCTGGCGCTGGACTGACTGCCCTCGTGCGCGCCGGCGGACCAGGCCGAGCCGCTGCGGGCCAGCTCGCCGATGGAATAGACTGCCCGGCCCGTGTATGAACGGATGTTGCCTATACGACAGCGCATACAGTCCATGGCGTTGCTGCGCGCGGGATGCAGCTCCTTCGAGTAGCAACCGGACAGATCCGATTCACAGGACAGGAAGGAGATCTGATGGCCCGCGCCGCGCATCAGCTGCGAGAGATAGAACAGATGCTCCACGTGCGGACGCCAGCTGTAAATACTAGAAAAACCGATTTTCATGGGTGCCATATGATCACTTATTGTTCCAGGTCGATCGCATCCCAATCGACCCGGGTACCATACTGCACGTCACGAACCAGTCGCTTGCCGATAACGGTGTCCAAATGCTTGGGCGCCAGACCATAGCCCGGCCGCACACTGCGTACCGCGTCGCGGCCGACGATCTCGCCCGCCTTCAGGTCGCGCACGAAATACAGGGAGCGGCGGAACTTGGCATTGCCCTGTTCACTCGACTTGCGGCCGTAGTCCACGGCACCCAGCGCTTCCCACGCGGTACGCGCGCCCTGGCACAGCTGCGCCATCTCTGCGGGTTCCAAAGAGAAGCTGTCGTCCGGCCCGCCTCCGGAGCGGTCGAGCGTGAAGTGCTTCTCGATCAGCGCGGCGCCAAGCGCGACACTGGCAATTGCGGTCGTATTGTCGAGGGTATGGTCCGACAACCCCGTCACCAGACCGAACCGACGCATCATGTCGGGAATGGTACGCAGGTTGTAGTCGGCCGCGGGCGCGGGATAGCCGCTCACGCAGTGCAGGATGGCCAGCTCTTTGCAACCGCCGTCCTGCGCCGCCGTCACGGCTTCCGCGATTTCCTCCGCATCGGCCATACCCGTCGAAATGATCATGGGCTTGCCGGTACCTGCCACGTACCTGATCAAGGGCAGGTCGATCGCCTCAAAGGAAGCGATCTTGTACGCGGGTGCGTTCAAATCTTCCAACAAGTCGACCGCGGTATTGTCAAACGGCGAGCTGAAGATCGTGATGCCGACCTTGCGTGCATGTTCGAACAGCGGCATATGCCAATCCCAAGGCAGATGGGCCTCGCGGTACAGGTCGTGCAACGTGCGACCGTCCCACAGTCCACCATGGACCTGGAATTCATCGCTATCGCAATCCAGGGTGATCGTGTCAGGCGTGTAGGTCTGCAGTTTGACCGCATCGGCGCCGGCCTTCTTGGCCTGTTCGACGATGCTGATGGCCGTCTCCAGCCTGCCGTTGTGATTCGCCGACAGTTCGGCAATGATATAAGGCGGAGCGTCTTCGGCGATGCGCCGGCCCGCAATGCTGAGGCTAGGTACCTTGGCCATGTTCATGCTCAATTTGAAGCGAGGGGCAGTGCCCCCTCTCCGTCAGTTCAAACGCTTGAAGCCGCCGTGGCACACCGGGCCGTTGAGCAACCCCATCACATCACGACCATCTTCGCATTCGCGTATCAATCCGAAGATCGGGTCCAGAGCTTCGAAATAACGATCGACGACATCCTGGCTGTGCTCGGTGCAGGCATACACGCTATTGCCCGCCAGGAAACCCTTACCCAGCATTTCCTGCGTGATAAGAGTCTTGTAAGCGAGCGCGTTGGGACTTTGCACGGTATATCCGGTCAGCGCTGGCAGTCCCCAGTGATCGATCTTCAGCCCATGCTTGTCCGCCAGCTTTTGCCAACGGTCGCGGATATGCAGCCCGGTTTTCGTGATGATGTCCCAGGACTGTATGCGTTCCATCACTTCCAGCGTTTTCAATGCAGCCGCCGGGCCGATGCGCTCCGTCCAGAACGTGCTACTGATGAAGGTCGACTGCGCGGCCTCCATGATTTCACGGCGGCCGATCGTAGCGGTGATGGCATAGCCGTTGCCCAGCGTCTTGCCGAACATCGCCATGTCCGGCTCAACGCCGTACAGCTTGTGCAAGCCGCCGAAGGACTGCCGGAAACCAGAGGTGCATTCGTCGAAAATCAGGACGATGTTGCGTTCCGTGGCGAGCTTGCGTACTTTGTGCAGGAAATTGTCCTCGGGCCCCTTGTTTCGCACCACTTCCATCTTGATCACGCCGATATCGTGCTCATTGACCAGCGCTTCCAACTCGGCGTAGTTGTTGTAGTTGAACGGGAACACAGTTCCACGCAGATTGCGCGGCACGCCCTTGGGCTCCAGACCCGGCAACAGATGCCCGGCCAGGCTCTCGTCATCTCCCAAATTGGCTGATAGGTACCAATCGTGCCAACCGTGGTATCCACAAACTGCCACCTTGTCCCGTCCTGCGGCAGCGCGCGCGATGCGAATGGCGACAGCGTTCGCCTCACCGCCGGAACGCGCCAAGCGCACCATGTCCGCCCAAGGATGCAGTTCGATCAGCTTTTCTGCCAGGTAGACCTCTTCGGGGCAGTTCAACGTCGTCATGTTGCCCAGCTCAACGACCTTGCGTACGGCGGCATCCACCTCGTCATTGCCGTAGCCCAGGCTGTTGGTGCCGACTCCCATCAGCGACATGTCGATGTACTCGTTGCCGTCCAGGTCCCAGACCTTGCAGCCCTTGGCTCGGCTGAAGTAGGCTGGCCACTGCTCCGGCAGCATCATCTCAGCGCGTTTGGACAGCAGCATGTTGCCGCCCGGAATAATCTGCTTGGCGCGTTTCCAGAGTTTCTGACCGGTACCCATATTGGATCCTTCGTTACGGATAAGTTGCTGATTGGCGGAGAACAGTTCAGGTTTGCTGCGATGCAGTTGCAGCACCTGCCGCCAGGAGAAGTGGATATCGGGAGCAAAGCGCTCGAATATCCGGGAAATGACCAGGAAGTCCGCAGGTTCATCCACGGTCCAGCGCAACGCCGACAGATCTTCGCCGCCGCGTATCCCGGCCTGGCGAAACTGCTGTGGATTCCGCAAGTACGGCGTGACATGTTCGCGCTCGAAAGGCTGGACGGCCTCGCGCGCGGCCCGGTCGAGCGCAGCGAAGCTGAAAACCTCGATATCCAGGCCATCCGGAAATGTCGGGGGCACGACATTGGAAAAATAATCCACATCCGCCGCAAGATATTTCCGTACGACGGCATCGACCAAATCTGGATCCACCAGCGGGCAATCGCCGGTAATCCGCACTACCACGTCAGCGCCAGCGGCTTGTGCCGCCTGATAGTAGCGATCCAGCACGTCTGTTTCGCTACCTCGCACGCAACGGTAGCCCAGGTTTTGCACATGCTGCGCCAGCACCTGATTCTTCTCGTCGATCGACGTGGCGACCACGATCTCATCCAGCGTGTTGGCACGGGCCAGCCGCGCCAACAGCACCTCGATCATGGGCACGCCAGCGATGGGCTTCATCACTTTGTTCGGCAAGCGCGTAGAACCCATCCGCGCCTGCACTACTGCCACGACTTTCATAGTTCATTCCACCGGGCCGGATTTAATAAGACAGGATCCAGAGGCCGCGGCCAGACCGGCATTGCCGGCAGGAGATCGCTCGGCGCGGCGAGGATTTCGCGCAACTGCCATTCACTGTCGACGCCGATTACAACCTGATCCACCTGGTCAATCGAAAACACGTAATTCAGACATGCCTGCACCGGCGTTTGCCCGGTTGCTTGCAGCCACTGCATCCACATGTTCCTTATGTCCGTCCACCGGGCAAACTTTGCTGGCCATTCATCCATGAGCAACAGGCCCTGAAGAAAAGCGGACCGAACATGCAGTTCAACACCAGACGCGCGCAGGCGATCAGCCCAGCCGGAATCAATCATTCGGCTGTCGAGGATATTCATCGGCGCCTGAACAATACCGATTGGCATGATTCCCATCAATTGGTTCAGTTCCTCGGGCGCATAGATGGACACGCCGATCTTCGCCACCAGCCCTTGGTCTTGTACATCCGTCAACGCCTGAGCGAGCATTTTTCCCTCGGAACCGAGCAACTGCGCAGGCCGATGCAACAGCAAACCATGCACCCGCTCGATCCGCAGGCGCTCCAGTGATCCGCGCAGGCTCGCCTGAACCCAGCCGACAATGTCGGTGCAACCGGGCGGCATGGCTGGCAGCTTGGTGACGATATTCCATGCGCCCACACCTGCCTGGCCCAACGCCAGCTCGCTGTCGCCATAGGCGATTGCCGTGTCCAGCGTATTCAGCCCATGGCCACGGGCCAGAGCGAGAATGCGCCCGATTTCATCCTGCGCCACGCGGCCGGACTGATTGGCGATGCCATAAACGCCGCCGAATTGGGCTGTCCCCAGTGCCAGTCGCGCGCTCATTCTCGGTCGCCCGCAAACTGCGTCAATCGGCTACGCGGCGGTGCCATCACGCTGGACTGGATCACAGACATGGTCAGGCCTTCACCGCGACGCGGAGCTGGTCCACGACGCGGTCCTGATCGGCTTCAGTCAAGGTGGGGAACATCGGCAGACTGAGAGCCTCGGAGTAATACCGTTCAGCCTCGGGAAAATCGCCCAGTTTGAAGCCCATCTTCGCGTAATAAGGCTGCAGATGCACCGGAATATAGTGCAGGTTGACCCCCACGCCGCCAGCGCGGAGCGCATCGAAGACCTGTCGATGGCTGGTATGCGGCATCTTGTCCAGCTGCAGGCGGATGATGTAGAGATGCAGCCCCGAGTAGGTATCGGGGTGCTGCCACGGCACCGTGACGGGCAGCCCGGCCAGCAGGCGGTCGTAGCGGCGGGCCAGCACATGCCGCCGGCTCACGTACTCGTCCAGGCGAGCGGACTGGCTCACGCCCAGCGTAGCCTGCAGTTCAGTCATGCGGTAGTTCAACCCCAGCTCAATTTGCTGGTAGTACCACCCGCCGTCCGACGCATGAGTCATGCGCGACGGATCACGCGTAATGCCATGGCTGCGGAACAGTTCCATGCGGTCGGCCAGCTCGACGTTGTTGGTCATCGCCACGCCGCCTTCGGCTGTGGTGATGATCTTCACCGGATGGAAGCTGAAAACGACTATGTCGCTGAACTGGCAGTTGCCTATCGGCTTGCCCTGATAGCGCCCGCCCACTGCATGCGAAGCGTCTTCGATGATGCGAAAGCCATAGCGCTGGGACAACGCGTGAATCGCCTGCATGTCGCAAGACTGCCCGGACAGATGCACGGGCACCACAACCTTCGGCAAGCGGCCTTCACGTTTGGCGATTTCAAGCTTGCGCTCGAGCGCCTGCGGGCAAATGTTGTACGTACGCGGATCGATGTCCACAAAATCCACGCTCGCGCCGCAATACAAGGCGCAGTTGGAAGATGCCACGAACGTGATGGGCGAGGTCCACAGCCAGTCGTCCTGGCCCAGACCCAACGCCAGGCAAGCCACGTGCAATGCCGACGTCGCGCTGTTGACCGCCACTCCCCTGGCCGCGCCACAGTACTCCGCCAGAATGCCCTCGAACTTCGGAACAGCAGGGCCTTGCGTCAGGAAGTCAGAACGCAGCGTTTCAATCAGCGCGTCGATGTCCGACTGCTGAATATCCTGACGGCCATAGGGAATGGTGGACATCAGATGCTCCCGATCCTGGAGTGATTGGCATCAAGCCAGCTGCGCAGATCCTCGTCGCTCATCCATTCCTTGTTGTTGTCGCTGGCGTAGACGAATCCTTCCGGCACCTTCGTGCCATCCTTGATACGATGCGCAGTCTCGGACCAGCCATTGATAGTCGGCAGGATCTTGAAGTGTTCGTCGTACTCGTACGTGTAATACGCATCCTCGGCGCTGATCATCTGCTCATGCAGCTTTTCGCCGGGGCGGATGCCGATGACTTCCTGGCGCGCATCCGGCGCGATCACGCGAGCCAGATCGCAGACCTTCATGGACGGAATTTTCTTGACGTAGATTTCGCCGCCTTCCATGTCCTGGAAAGCATGCCAGACCAGCTCCACACCCTCTTCCAGCGAAATCATGAAACGCGTCATGCGCGTATCCGTGATCGGCAGGACGCCCTTGTCCTTGATGGAAAGGAAGTACGGGATCACGGAGCCGCGGGAACCCATGACATTGCCATAGCGCACCACGGCGAAACGCGTATTGTGGCCGCCTGTGTACGAATTGCCGGCGACGAACAGCTTGTCGGACGCGAGCTTCGTGGCGCCATACAGGTTGATCGGGCTGCTAGCCTTGTCAGTGGACAAGGCAACCACGCGCTTGATGCCCTTGTCGATACATGCATCGATCAAGTTCATGGCGCCCATGATGTTGGTCTTGACGCACTCGAACGGGTTGTACTCGGCAGTCGGCACGATCTTCGTCGCGGCCGCGTGCACAACGTAGTCAACACCATCCAACGCACGGTAGAGGCGATCCTTGTCTCGCACATCGCCGATGAAAAAGCGCAGACGTTCTTCACCCTTGTACTTATTTGCCATCTCCCACTGCTTCATCTCATCGCGAGAGAAAATGATGATCTTCTTCGGGTTGTATTTTGCCAGCGTCAACGGAACAAAAGTATTGCCGAAAGAACCCGTTCCACCGGTCACAAGGATAGTTTGATTGTTAAACATGTAGCGCGCCCTGAAATGTTCAATCGCTACCAAAAAGGTCGCGGGTATAGACTTTTGAATCCACGTCGGCCAAGCTCGGACTCCTACGGTTCGCGATGATCACATCGGCGCGTCGCTTGAAGTCGTCCAGATCCGTCACGACCTTGGAATGGAAAAATTCGCTTTCATGCAGAGCTGGTTCATAGATGATCACTTCAATGCCCTTGGCCTTGATGCGCTTCATGATCCCCTGAATGCTGGATGCTCGGAAATTGTCCGAACCGCTCTTCATAATCAGGCGATAGATACCAACCACTTGCGGCCGGCGCTTCAGGATGCTGTTGGCAACGAAGTCCTTGCGGGTGGTGTTCGATTCAACGATGGCATGTATTAGATTCTGCGGCACATCACGATAATTCGCCAGCAACTGCTTCGTATCTTTCGGCAAACAGTAACCGCCATAGCCAAATGACGGATTGTTGTAGTGGGTGCCGATGCGGGGATCCAGACCCACGCCCTCGATGATCTGGCGCGAATCCAGGTCATGCAGCGCGGCATAGGTATCCAGTTCGTTGAAGTACGCAACACGCATCGCCAGATACGTATTGGAAAACAACTTCACAGCCTCTGCCTCGGTCGAATCCGTAAACAGTACAGGGATGTCCTGCTTCAATGCGCCTTCACGCAACAAATCTGCGAACACTTCCGCGCGCCTCGATCGCTCACCGACGATAATCCGAGAGGGGTGCAGATTGTCGTACAGTGCCTTGCCTTCTCGCAAGAATTCCGGTGAAAAAATTACGTTGTCACATGATAACGATTCGCTCAATCTAGCCGTGTAGCCTACCGGCACCGTAGACTTGATGACGATTACAGCCGTCGGATTGATCGTCTGAACATCCTTGATGGCCGCCTCAACAAGGCTGGTATCAAAGTGGTTGGTAACAGGATCATAGTCCGTTGGCGTGGCGACAATCACATAATCAGCACCCGCATATCCGACTTGCTTGTCCAGCGTAGCTTGCAGCCTCAATGACTTATTCTGCAAATAATCCTGCAATTCCACGTCAACAATCGGTGACTCGCGCCGATTCAACCGCTCAACCTTCTCAGCAACTACGTCGACCACCATCACATCGTGATGTTGAGCTAACAACACGGCGTTGGATAAACCTACATATCCCGCGCCCGCAACAGCAATTTTCATTATTTCAGCCTCGGCAATCTTCTATATTTGATTCTGCGGTCGTTCTAATTCATACCTAGCGGCCTCGTGCCATATGCGTTTCGAGCTCTGCCCGAATCGGATCGGGATTCGGGGCATCCAAGGCAGCAGGCACCAAGGCACCCACCAAGTACCATCTGCCGTTTACCCGCTCGGCAGCTTGCGGGCGCGGCCGAATAGCCTCGGACGCCGTTCAGGGCGAAGGCGGGGCGAACCTTGCCGGCAATCTGCCGCCCCCTGCGCTAGGCGGGGAATCATAACTGGCTGAATGCCGTCATTCAATGAAAGAACCCATCGGCGGTCAAAACACTTTACATAACGCAACATCTTTTGCTGGATGCAGAGGAAGAAATACCTTTCGCAGCAAGCAGGTCCAACCACCATCGACACGTTTTCTTATTTTCAAGTAGTATTTCTCGCTCAAATTGCAAAAACCTACTGGATTTTTGCAATATCTCGCCTATTTGCATCCTGACTGCCGCCACATCAACACTTCATGATCCTCGCGGTATCCAGCTTCCCGGAAAACGGCCGCCGAGGCATGATTCTCGTGCCGCACCTCGGCAAGTATTTGTGTAACACCAGACTGCGCGGCCAGCCATTCCGATGCTTGCCTGATCACACCCGCTCCCCAGCCCTGCCCGTGACTGCCCGGCACAAGATAAATAGAAATCACGGCGGACCGCCCTTCCATATCGAAACGGACCACCGCTACCGACCTGTCATCCAGCGTCGCGATCAACAACATGCGATCCGGATCTTCCAGCACCCTGTCGAACCAGGCTTTATGCGTCGCGTACTCGATGATCTCGGCCGAATGCGAATGCCTGCGGTTCTCCGGCGCGTTGCGCCATTCATACACATCGCGGCAATCCTCGGCCGTCGCTGGCCGTAACGTGAACCGCGGTTCCAGCAGACGCCGGATGACACGCTGCACGCCCTTGCCATCCGTTACGCCTGCGCCGCGCCGGCTCAGCCCTTGCAACAATGCAGGTTGATGCCGGGCATATTCGAATAGGCGCACACAGTCCCCGACAGGGTCCGGAGATTCCGGCGTCACCCCCAGAACCAGCCCCTCTCTCTGAAGATCTTGCAGCAACGGCACCTGATTGTCAGCGACGGCCAGGACGATGGCCGGCGTTCCCAGGCAGAAGCGTTCCCAATTGGCGATCCCGCTGGCGCCGATGGCCAGATCAGCCTGACCGATCAACTCACCCATGCGCTCGGTCTGGACATGCAGACAGACATTGGGGTGCGTGGTGCAGAACTGGCGCAATGCCTCCCGCCGAGGATGGGCCTGACCAATCACCACATTGACGACCAGTCCGTCGAGATGGCCTTCCAAGGCTTGCAACAGCTGCCCCGTATGATCATGCGCGTCCATGCCGCCAAATGCGATCAACAGGCGGCGCACGACCCCGTCGCGCAGGCGCGGCTGCTGCCGCAACACCGCAAACTCCGGCCGCAACAACGCATAACGCGGACCCAGCAGCTGCACGCAGCGGCCATTGAGCAACGGGCCGTAGCGGCCATTGTCCAGATAGAAGTTCTGATCCAGCAGCAGGTCGCAATCATGCGGACGATCAGCCAAATCGTCGATTGCCATGATCCGGCCGCAATACTGCCGCAACGCGCCTTCCCAGCGCCGATCCAGCGCATAGTGATCCACGATCAGCCAATCCGGACGCAGCTGACGCAATATCGTGGCGGCCGCGTCCCTGTCCTGCTCGACCGGCACGCCCAACCAGCTCTCGTAACCGTGCAGCGCAACATCCGCCGGCCCGGCAGGGTCGGGCAGCCAATGCACCACATGCCCGAGCCGGGCGATCAGTTCTCCCAGATGGCCCGGCAAGCGCCGCGTCAGGAAATGGACCTCGGCGCCCCGCGCGGCCAGCTCCGCCGCCAGCGCCAGGCAGCGCATCACATGCCCCGCTCCGATCTGCACGGAAGCGTCTGCGCGAATTGCAACGGAAATACGAGACTGCGCCATTAGAAAACGAGGAAATGTCAGCGTTACTGTTACAGGAGTCTCGCCAGTCCCACCGGTGCAGGATAGCAATACCGGCGAACGGGATGCCGCGGGGACGCGGCGTCCGACCCGGATTCGCCTGGGCCAATATTGTAGAGGAGACGCGCCCGGGCGCGGCACACATGAGAGGCCGTTCAGCCGCTTGCGGCCTGCGCCGTCGGCAGAAT
Source organism: Achromobacter sp. 1011791174 (assembly GCF_059760925.1). Lineage (NCBI taxonomy): Bacteria > Pseudomonadati > Pseudomonadota > Betaproteobacteria > Burkholderiales > Alcaligenaceae > Achromobacter > Achromobacter sp. 1011791174. Next base: position 548 of record NZ_JCBANH010000024.1, on the reverse strand, counting down.
CCTGATACGGACAACGAGAATTAGCATTCCGGAAGATATAGGTACACAATAAGGCCAAACGTGCCAAGAAAGGAGACAACCATGCGTATCGCCGATGCCCAATGGATTCCTTCGACCCAGCACCAGACCTGGGACGCCTTGACCGATCCTGCCGTGCTGCAGCGATGCATCCCCGGATGCGTCAACGTCACGCAGCGCTCCCCCACCGAGTACGCCGTCACCCTGCGCGCCAAGGTCGCCGGCATCGACACCGACTACGATGGCGAGATCCTGCTGTCGGACGTCGATCCCCCCAACAGCTGCACCCTGGTGTTCGAAGGCAAGGGCCGGGCGGCCTGCCTGGCCATCGGCACCGCCCAGGTCAACCTCAGCACCAAGGACCAGGGCACCCGCGTGGCCTACACCGTGGCGAGCATGACCGGCGGCAAGCTGGCCGAATGCGGCGAAAGCCTGATCCTGAAGGCGGGCGAGAAGATCATCGAGCGCTTCTTCGCCGCGTTCATCGATTACATGGCCGGCCAGCCACGGCTGGCGCCGCCGCCCCCGCC